>JADYYV010000095.1 GCA_020853455.1 Alphaproteobacteria bacterium
GATGCCGGTGTTTTTCTCCACATTCAGCAAATCCCAGATGAGGTTTTTCTGCGTATGGTCGGGGCAGGCGGGATAGCCGGGGGCGGGGCGGATGCCGCGATATTCTTCGTCGATCAGCGCGTCATAGCCCAGTTTTTCATCCTGCGCGTAACCCCAATAATCGCGGCGCACCTGCGCGTGCATGTATTCGGCAAAGGCTTCGGCGAAGCGGTCGGCGACGGCTTTCGCCATCATGCTGCTATAGGGGTCGTTCTGCGCCTCGAATTCCTTGACGATGTCCTCCAGCCCGTCGCCGGCGGTCACGGCAAATGCGCCGATATAATCCTTGCGGCCGCTTTCCAGCGGCGCCACGAAATCGGACAGCGAATAATCGGCGCGGCCTTCTTTCTTGCGGATCTGCTGGCGCAACCCGTTGATGCGGGCAAGCTCGCCCTTGCGGTCTTCGCCGTTGTAAATCACGATGTCTTCGGCTTCGCCCGATGCGGGGAACAACCCGATCACGCCGCGCGGGCGCACGCGCCCGTCCCTGATGAAAAACTCGATCATTTTCTGCGCGTCGTCGAAAATCTTGCGCGCTTCTTCGCCGCGTTGTTCGTCGTCGAAAATCTGCGGATATTTCATCAGCATGCCCCAGGTATAGAAAAAGGGCGACCAATCGACATAGGCACGCAGCGTATCGAAGGTGACATCGTTGAACACATGCACGCCGGGTTTCGCAGGCACGGGCGGCGTGTATGATTTCCAGTCGGCGCGGTAACGGTTCTTCTGCGCCTCGGCAAACGGAATCAGCTCCTTGTTCGGCGATTTGTTCAGGAAACGCTCGTTCAGCTGTTTATACTTCTTCGTCACTTCCGCCAGATACGGCGTGCGCAGCGTCGCGTTCAGCAGGTTGTTCATCACGCCGACGGCGCGCGACGCATCGGGCACATAGACCACGGGATGCTTGTAATGCGGGGCGATTTTTACCGCCGTGTGCATTTCCGACGTGGTCGCGCCGCCGATCAGCAGCGGGATGGTGAAGCCCTGCCGCTGCATTTCGGCCGCCACATGCGCCATTTCCTCCAGCGACGGGGTGATGAGGCCCGAAAGCCCGATCACATCGACGTTTTCATCGCGCGCTGTCTGCAAAATTTTCTCCGCCGGCACCATCACGCCCAGATCGACGACTTCATAACCGTTGCATTGCAACACGATGCCGACGATGTTTTTGCCGATATCGTGCACGTCGCCCTTGACGGTCGCGAGCAATATCTTGCCCGCGCTTTTCGCCTTGGTGTCCTTTTCCGCCTCCATAAAGGGGAGCAGATGCGCGACCGACTGTTTCATGACGCGCGCCGATTTCACCACCTGCGGCAGGAACATTTTTCCGTCGCCGAACAGGTCGCCCACGATATTCATGCCGGCCATCAGCGGGCCTTCGATTACTTCCAGCGCGCGCTTGCATTTCTTGCGCGCTTCTTCGGTATCTTCCTCGATATGTTCGTTGATGCCCTTGACCAGCGCGTATTCCAGGCGTTTTTCAACCGGGTATTTGCGCCATTCTTTTTCTTCTTCTTTTTCGCGCCCGCTCTTGCCCTTGTATTTCGCGGCAAGGTCCAGCAGCCGCTCGGTCGCATCAACGCGGCGGTTCAGGATCACGTCCTCGACCGCGTCGCGGAGTTCTGCGGGGATGCTGTCATAGACCGCCAGCTGGCCCGCATTGACGATGCCCATATCCATGCCGGCCTTTGTCGCGTGGTACAGGAAAACGGCGTGGATCGCCTCGCGCACGGTGTTGTTGCCGCGGAACGAAAACGACACGTTCGACACGCCGCCGCTGACCAGCGCATGGGGCAGTGTTTCCTTGATCGCGCGCGTCGCTTCGATGAAATCGACGCCGTAATTGTTATGTTCCTCGATCCCGGTCGCAACCGCGAAGATGTTCGGGTCGAAAATAATGTCTTCGGGCGGGAAGCCGTTTTTCACCAGCAGATTATAGGCGCGCGTGCAGATTTCCAGCTTGCGCGCAATCGTATCGGCCTGCCCTTTTTCGTCGAAGGCCATCACGATGACGGCAGCGCCGTACAGCCGCGCCAGATGCGCCTGTTTCAGGAACGCGTCTTCGCCTTCCTTCATGCTGATCGAATTGATGATGCTCTTGCCCTGTACGCATTTCAGGCCTTCCTCGATCACTTCCCATTTCGATGAATCGATCATCACGGGCACGCGCGCGATATCGGGCTCGGCGGCGATATTGTTCAGGAAGGTTTTCATGGCAAGCTTTGAATCCAGCATGCCTTCGTCCATGTTGACATCGATCACCTGCGCGCCGTTTTCAACCTGTTCCAGCGCGATGCCGGTGGCATCGCCATAGCGGCCTTCCTTGATGAGGTCGCGGAATTTGGTCGATCCGGTCACGTTCGTGCGCTCGCCCACGTTGACGAACAGGCTGTTATCGTTGATCTCCAGCGGCTCCAGCCCCGACAGGCGCAGGGCTTTGGGGATTTTGGGCGCGACGCGCACGGGCGTTTTCGCAACGGCGGCCGCCAGCGCGCGGATATGCGCGGGCGTGGTGCCGCAGCAGCCGCCCACGATGTTCAGGAATCCGGATTGCGCCCATTCGCCCATTTCGGCGGTCATCTGTTCGGGCGTTTCGTCATACCCGCCAAAAGCATTGGGCAGGCCGGCATTGGGATAGACGCAGACATGCGTGTCGGAAATTTTCGACAGCGTCTGCACGTATTGGCGCATTTCCTTCGGCCCCAGCGCGCAGTTAAGCCCGATGGAGAGCGGGTTGGCGTGGCGCACCGAGTTCCAGAAGGCTTCCGTCGTCTGCCCCGACAATGTGCGGCCCGACGCGTCGGTAATGGTGCCGGAAATCATCAGCGGCAGGCGCGTGTTTTTGTCGCCGAAATATTTTTCGCAGGCGAAAATCGCGGCCTTGGCGTTCAGCGTGTCGAAAATCGTCTCGATCAGCAGCAGATCGGCGCCGCCCTGCACCTGTCCGTCGATGGCCTCGTAGTATGATTCCACCAGCTGGTCAAAAGTGATGTTGCGAAAACCGGGGTCGTTGACCTCCGGCGACATCGATGCCGTGCGGCTGGTGGGGCCGATCGCGCCCGCCACGAAACGCGGGCGGTCATGCGTGCTAAAACGATCCGCCGCGCGGCGCGCGACCTGCGCTGCCGCCAGGTTCAGGTCGAAACTCAGCTTCTCCATCCCGTAATCCGCCATCGAAATGCGGTTGGAATTGAAACTGTTGGTCGAAATAATATCCGCGCCCGCCGCCAGATATTCGGCGTGGATGCCTTCGATAATGGCGGGCTGCGTCAGGTTCAAAAGGTCGTTATTTCCCTTCAGCGGCTTTTCCCATGCGGCGAATTGCGCGCCGCGAAAATCGGCCTCCTGCAATTTATGCCCCTGAATCATCGTGCCCATCGCGCCGTCAAGGACAAGGATGCGCTGCGCCAATGCCGCGACGATTTCTTTTTGCTTGGTCATTTTTACCTTCTGCGCCCCGATCCGCCCATCAGCGAGCCCAGCAGGCCGCGCATGATTTCGCGGCCGACGGATGTTGCCATGCTGCGTGTGGCGCTTGTGGCGGCTTTTTCGATCAGGCCGGGTTTGCGGCCGCCGCGCGGGCCGGTGGTGCCGAAGATAATGTCGTTCAGCACGCTGCCGCCGCCGGTTTGCGGGGCGGGGGCGGTGGTTGGTGTTGCGGGTTTCGGCGCGTCCTGCCGGCTGCCCCAGCCGCCCGAGGTTGTCGTGCTTTGTGATGGTGCAGGCTGCGGGGCGGGTGCCGCCTGCTGGCGTTGCGTCTGCAGCACTTCAAACGCCGATTCACGGTCGATGGCCTGTTCGTAAAATCCGGCGACCGGGCTTTGCGCGATCACGGCAGCACGTTCGTCATCGGTCAAAGGCCCGATGCGGCTGTGCGGCGGGAAGATATAGCATTGCTCGACCATCGTCGGCGTGCCTTTGGCGTCCAGCACCGATACCAGCGCCTCGCCGACGCCCAGTTCGGTGATGACATCCGATGTTTTGAACGCGGGGTTAGGGCGCATGGTGTCGGCGGCGGTATCGACTGCTTTTTTGTCGATCGGGGTAAAGGCGCGCAGGGCATGCTGCACGCGATGCGCCAGCTGGCCGAGGATGGTGGGCGGAATATCGGACGGGCTTTGCGTGACGAAATAAATGCCGACGCCTTTGGAGCGCACAAGGCGCACGACCTGTTCGATTTTTTCCACCAGCGGCTTGGGCGTATCGCGGAACAGCAGATGCGCTTCGTCAAAAAAGAAAACCAGCTTCGGCTTCGGCAGGTCGCCGACTTCGGGCAGCGTTTCATAGAGTTCCGACAGCATCCACAGCAGGAAGGTGGAATAGACGACGGGCGACAGCAGCAATTTATCGGCGGCAAGGATGCTGACGATGCCGCGTCCCGCGTTATCCGTCTGCAGCAAATCCATCACGTTAAACGCGGGTTCGCCAAAGAAATCCTTCGCGCCTTCGTTTTCCAGCGTGATGATGCCGCGCTGGATAATACCGAGCGATGCGGGCGACAGGTGGCCGTATTGCGGCTTGAACTTGTCGAGGTTTTCCTGCACCAGCTGGATCAGCGCGTTCATGTCTTTCAGGTCGAGCAGCAGCAATCCCGCTTCGTCGGCGATGCGGTAGAGGATCATCAGCACGGATGCCTGCGTCTCGTTCAGGTTCATGAGCCGGCCCAGCAGCTGCGGGCCGATTTCCGACAGCGTCGAGCGCACGGGATGGCCTTTTTGGCCATACACATCCCAGAACATGACGGGGCAGGGGGCGTAATCGAAATCGGCCAGTTTCAGCAGGTCAAGACGCGCCTTGATGCGGTCGCTTGCCACGCCTGCCGCGCCCATGCCGGATAAATCACCCTTCACATCGGCCATGAAAACCGGCACGCCGTTGCGGCTGAATTGTTCGGCCAGCGTTTGCAGCGTCACGGTCTTGCCCGTGCCGGTCGCGCCCGCGATCAATCCGTGGCGGTTGGCAAGGTTGGGCAGGATATCGATATAGCTGTCGGCGGTTTTCGATTTTGCGAATTGCATGATGTTTCTCCACCCCGCAAAAGGCGGGAAAAGTTATTCGGCGGGTTTGGTGTCGGTCGGCACGAGTTTCAGCTTGCCGTTTTCAACCGCAATCGCCAGTTTACCGTCGCGCAGTTCCAGCGCTTCATTGCCGAACAGCTTATACCGCCAGCCGGACATCGCCGCCACTTTCGCTTCCTTGCCGAAGGCCGCGATCAGTTCGAGGTCGGAGGCGACGCAGAGCAGTTTCGGCGCCACCTGCGCCTCTTCGCAGCGCAGTTTCAGCAGCACGCGGAGCAGGTCGATCGTGGGCGCCATGCCGGGGGGCAGATGCGGGCGGGGTTCCCATTTCGGGCCTTCCGCTTCGTCCATTTCCATGCCGCGCTTCACGGCGGCCAGCAGTTCCTGCGCGCGCTCGCTTTCGGCGAAGCCGCGGTTGACGTTGCGCATTTTGCCCAGCGCCTCGGCGTTTGCGGGCGGGTGGGTGGCGATTTCGGCCAGCGCCTCGTCCTTCATGATGCGGCCGCGCGGCACATCGGCCTGCTGCGCCAGCGTTTCGCGCCATGCGGCCACTTCCTTCAATACGCACAGCGCGCGGGTTTTATGGCTCGGAATCTTAATGCGCTCCCACGCTTCTTCGGGGCGGGAAATGTAATTTTCCTTGTCGGAGAGATTTTTCATCTCGTCCTTGATCCACGCGGTGCGTTCCAGCTTCTCGACGCGCTCGGCAAGTTTCAAAAAGATTTTGCGCAAGTGCGTCACATCGGCCAGCGCGTATTTCAGCTGTTTCGAGGTGAGGGGGCGCATCGCCCAGTCGGTGAAGCGGGAGGATTTATCCAGCTGCTTCTTGACGATCGAATTGACCAGCACTTCATAGGAAACCTGTTCACCGTAACCGCAGACCATCGCGGCCACCTGCGTGTCGAAAATGGGCGTGGGCAGCTTGCCCATATGGTTGTAGAAAATCTCCAGGTCCTGCCGGCAGGCATGGAATACCTTCAACACTTCCTTGTCGCGCAGGAAATCGTAAAACGGTTCGAGGTCGATGCCCTCCGCCAGCGGGTCGATCGCATAGGCTTCCTCGTCATCGCCCGCCACCTGTATCAGGCACAGGTTCGGGTAATAGGTGCGCTCGCGGATGAATTCCGTATCGACCGTCACGAAATCCGATTTCCGGAGCTTCGTGCAGAGGGTTTTCAGGTCTTTGGACGTGGTGATCAGGGTCATGGTAATTCAGTAACTTAATGAAGTTTTCCCGCTTTCGCTATGGTTATTTTTGGGGCAAAATCGGTACATAACATTCATTTTCGGGGTACTTACCGTGGAATTCGCGGCAATTTGTGAGTAGAGAAGAAAATATTAAAAAACAGCCATCTCCCGCCCTGAAGATGTTGTGTCTCGGGACCAATTTTTTTGCCTGCCTCATTTTTGCTATGCTCGCATTCAAATCTGGTAAACAGTACGGGTTATGCAGCGTTTTCGCGATAGTTGCGGGTTTAAATACTGCGTATTCGTTCACGGAAATGGTTTTGATAACTGGGTCTCGCAAAGTATTCCGGTTTGCATCCCTTTTCCGGCAGGCCGCTATTTTTCTCAACAGCTTATGCCTCGCGCTTGTGGGCATCATGTTCGCTGGCAGGTTGTTCATTTTGGAGCATGGAGAAGGCCGGTGGGCGGTATTCATGTGCGCTCCATACATCACCGCCTTGATCCTCGCGCTGCGCGTGAAGCTGCGCTACGACGATCCCTATGGAATAGAATTGGCGAGAGCAGCATTGTTTTCGCCACGCGGACAGGCAATTGACAAAAATGATGTTGTCGCCAAGGCGCGCGGTAGACAGGCGATGGCAACGGCTGAGTTTTACAAGAATGCCGGAAAAAAATGTACGCATTACGGCTTGTTGTTGCTGCTGTTTGGTGCATTGGCAGTTTACAAGTTGTTCATGGCGTTTTCTTCCGGTTGGGCGCTGGCATTGCCTGTACTGGGAGTATTAGGCATTTCGCTGACCTGTATTGGGCAGTTGGTATCACGCAAAGGCCTTAAGCTTGGAAAGAGCGGTGTACTTGAATTCTTCGGCAAAACCGCAGAAGAAATTTCCGACATTGAAAAGAATGCCACGGAGGGGGATACGCAGGATATGCGTCTGCAAGCAGTTTTCATTGACTACAGAAACCGGCATGCGGGCCAGATCAACGAAATGGAAGAATTATTTGATAGGTTAATGACGAAAAATTACGGCTTTAATTCCCAGTTCGCAAAGTCGCTGCGCATCCGAAATATCGGTAAATATCCTATCAGCGAGGCGGTATTCTGGCATCGAGAATACAAAGCGGTGGAACAAGTGGCACAGAGCTTCTACCAAAAATATTCGACTGTACTTGGATTGAACGACCCTTCAATTTTTTCTGTGGATATAAAAAGCGGTAAACCAGTCGAGCGATCAAAAGAGGCGATCTTTTGGGTATGGCTACTGCAAGGAAATGTCACTACGAAACGCAAGGTTCTGGCTGTTATCTTTGGCGTTTTCCTGATTTTCCTATTCTATTTGAAGTTAAGGCTATATCGGCTCGTCCCTTGACTTCCTCAAATAGAATTTTGGTCTAATTTCTATAGATTATGAAAATTAAAAATCCCCGCACCACATAGACTCTTAAGGTCGATTTCGTGCTAAAACTTTTGGCTGTATTTTCGTCGGTAAAAAAGGATTGAACCATGTCTATCTATCGCTCCCATACCTGCGGCCAGCTGCGCGGCACCGATGCCGGCAAAGAGGTCAAAATCTCCGGCTGGGTCCACCGCAAGCGCGATCATGGCGGTTTGCTGTTCGTCGACCTGCGCGACCATTACGGTCTGACGCAATGCGTTATCAATTCGGATAACCCGGTTTTCGCCGAGCTGGAGCGTACGCGCCTTGAAAACGTGATCATGATCACGGGCGAAGTCGTGACCCGCATGGCGGGCACGCAGAACAAGGACCTGCCCACCGGCGAGATCGAGGTGAAGGTGAAGTCCTTTGAACTTCTGTCGTCCCCCGTGACCGACATGCTGCCGCTGCAGGTCAATGCCGAAGAAAACTACGGCGAAGAAGTGCGCCTGCGCTACCGCTTCCTCGATCTGCGCCGCGAGGTCATCCATAAAAACATCATGCTGCGCAGCGACGTGATTTATTCCATGCGCCGCCGCATGGTGGAGCAGGGCTTCCGCGAATTCCAGACGCCGATCCTGACCGCATCGTCGCCCGAAGGCGCGCGCGACTTCCTCGTGCCGTCGCGCCTGCACCCCGGCAAATTCTACGCGCTGCCGCAGGCGCCGCAGCAGTTCAAGCAGCTGCTGATGATGTCGGGCTTCGACCGTTTCTTCCAGATCGCGCCCTGCTTCCGCGACGAAGACGCGCGCGCCGACCGCACGGCGGGCGAGTTCTACCAGCTCGACA
>JADYYV010000096.1 GCA_020853455.1 Alphaproteobacteria bacterium
AGCATCTCGTATTTCGCGCGGTGCGTGACCAGTTCGGTGATGAAGTTTTCTTCCTGGTCGATGAAATCGTTCAGTTCGTCGACGATATCGCTGGCAAGGTCGCTGAAGTCGGACGACGCGTCGCCCGGCGATTCGCAAGCCTGCGCATAGGCGTTATCCGACGGCGCGAGGATCGCGCAGAAGGCAAGTACGGGCAGCGCCATCCAGAGCGAGGATTTTTTGGGCGTTTCCGTTTCCTTGGCGGGGCCAGATGTAAAGAACATGCGCTCTCCTTACCGGATCGGTACGTTGGTCTGCTGGTCGGTCATCACGTCGCCCTGGTTTTCGTCCAGCCAGTTCGCGGTTTCGGCCACGAACACGTTGGCGATTTTCTCGGTCTTGTCGACCAGCTTGTAAATCAGCATCAGGTTATAGGCCTGCAGGAACACTTCCTTGCGGTTGGTGGTCGAATCCGAATCGCCCAGATCGACGTAATAGCTGGGGTTCCACAGCTGCTCCAGCGTCGACTGGCGGATCTCGCGGTCGGAAGGTTTCGGGTTCGCGTCGGTAATGCCCTGGCTCTGGCGCAGCGCCTGCACTTCGGGCGCGGCCTGACCGGGGGTGCGTTCGCCGACCACGTCATAGATCAGCGCGCCGACCGCGTCCATCTGGGTCGCATAGGCGCGCTGTTCCTGGCGGCGGTCCTTCAGCGAAGGGGCGGCAAGGCCGTCGACGGGAATGGGCGCCGGCGCTTCGTAGCCGATCAGGTTATAGACCAGTTCGTTGACCGCGAGTTTATAGTTCGGGTCGGTGTTCATCGGGATCGTTTCGCGGCCGAACAGTGTTTTGGACGGGGTGACGTGCGCGTTGACGAGCGGGTTGCCGGCCGCGCAGCCCGACCTGCCGCCGTTCATGCGGTCGTCGCAGAACAGCGTGCGGTAGCGGTTCCAGCGCACCTGCGCCAGCTGGCCGGGACCTTTTTGCGCGTCCGAGCCGGTGCCGTTCATGCCGACGCCGGTGAAATCCTTGCCAAGGCCGGAAGACATCGCCTTGGCCGTGCGCGTGGTGGTCGCCATGTAGCGGGCGGCGGTGTCGAAGCGGCAGCCTTCGTTGGTCGGCTGGAATTGTTTCTTGGCCTGGATTTCGACCTGCTGCACGGTGCGCTGGTTCATCGTCATGTTGCTGGTGTCGAACAGGCTGTTCATGTTGCGCGTGCCGTCGTTGAGCGATGAGTTCAGCTGCGCGGTCATGTCCTGCAGCGCTTCCAGATAGTCGTCCCAGAAATCGCGCAGGCGGTTATAGAGGCGCGTTTCGAAAGCCTTCAGCGCGGCGTTGAGCAGCGCCTGCGTGATCTGCGTCGTCAGCGTCCAGGCGGTCGGCAGGATCCCGCCGCCCGTCGGCGGCACGGCCATATAGTTCGCGTTCAAAAGCGCGACGGTCGACGCGGCGAAGCCGGCCGCCGCGATCTGGGTGACGCCCGGGAATTCGCACTGCGCGGATGCGGGCGCGGGCGCAAACAGGATCGCAAGGGCAAGGACGGCTGCGGCGATTTTTATGCGGAACATGTTATTTCGTCCTTTCTGCCTGCGGAACGGTCGAGGGCATCTGGTCGGCCAGGATCGACACCTGCACCGCCAGCGTCAGGCTCATGCGTTCCAGCAGTTCGTAATAATCGCGCAGTTGCATCAGGTAGAAGCTTTCGATGGTCAGCTTTTCCATCTCGAGGTCGGATTCGTCGGTCGTCATGCCGTTCGCGTATTTACCGGAGTTGAAGCGGTCGATCGCGATCGCGTGCAGGACTTCCTTGTAGCTGGGGTTGTCGGACATTTCGCAAGGCGAGCCGTCGGCCGCGGTCGAGCAGGTGCCGGCGGGACCGGTCGTGGCGCCGGCGGTCGGCTGCGCGCCGCCTTCCTGGCGAAGCTGCGAAACCCAGGTCGCAAGGCGCGTGCCGGGCGTGCGCCAGGCGATGCCCAGCTGCGGGGTGGAGCGGATAGCGGCCATGCGGGCGAGATAGGAACGACGGTCCATCCATTCCTGCTGCGCCGCCGCCGATTTCATCACCTGCGCCGACATCGGGTCGGGCGTGGGGTCGCCGGTCAGGTTGTCGAGCAGCGCCTTGGTCGCGGCTTCGTATTTCGGGCCGTTGGCGGCATCGTGCAGCGGGATGGTGAGCGTGCCGTACAGCGTTTTCGTGATCTGCGCATCGGCGTTGTAAAGGCCCGCGGGCGTGGCGCCGGTGCAGTTGTTGCCGCCGTCGTTGTCGGACGGGTCGCAGAAAGTGCTTTCGTAGGTGGAGCTGCGCGCCTGCAGTTTCGCGCCGCGGCCTTTCGCCGAGGGCGTGCCGCGGCGGTTGAGGCCGTCGTCGAAGGTCACCTGCTGCATCGCCTTGCGCATATTGCCCGCGATATTCTGCTGGCGTCCGGAACCGCCGGCCGCGCCCGCGCCCACGCAGGCCGCGTTTTCCGTCGCGCGGAAGACGCGCTGGTCGCGCTGTTCCTGTTCCATGTGGCCGACGTTGATCTGGTCTTCGTCTTGCGCGTCCTGACCGGCCTGGAAGGTGCGGTTCTGGTCGGCGGCCGCCGTGTTCATCTGGTCGGTCATATCCATCATCGACGGCTTCATGCCGTAATACCACATGGTGTCGAACCAGTCGATGTAGCCAAGTTCGATGTCGTTCAGGCGGTCCATGAGCGCATAGAGCATCGCGTCGACGATACCGCCCAGATAACCTTCAAGACCGTTACCGGAGTTGACCGTGCCGCCGCCGCGCTGCGTCGCCATATACGGGGGGATCTGGTTGACAAGGTTTTCAAGCGTGGTTTCGAACGCGTTCCAGATCGTGTTGACGGCGGTTTCCGAGGTTGTCGCCGGTTCGCAGGGCGGGGTCACGGGCGGGGTCGCGCAGGCAGACGGGCAAGGGCCGCCGGTCACGACCACCGGCGTTGCGGGCGGCACGTTCATCTGGGCGAAGCAGGCGCGGTTGTCGGCGACCATCGCGTTATACCCGACAAGGAAGAAACCGATCATGACAGCGGCCATCGAGCCCATGCCGAACCGGAAACCTGACAATTTCTGCAGCAGCGTTTTTTTCATGGCGGTGCTCACTTTGTCGGCCTGTCGTCTGTGTTTTCAAGCAGCGATTTGGATGCGCGGACGTTTTCCGAGACTTCCGCCGCCAGCATAACCGCATAGCGGTCCATCAGGTCCAGCTGGTCGGTCAGCTGCATGGCCTGGAAAGCCTGCTGCACGACCATTTCGCGGCCGTTGTTTTCGGGGTTGTCGACCTGGTCGACCGAATAGGTGCCGGTGCGGAACCGTTCGGCCATCATGACCTGCATGATCTCGTTGCGGGACGGGTTCTGGTTGGGCGCGAAATAGGCGGGGTCCACGCCCGCGCCGCCGGCCGTGTTGCCGCCGGACGCGCCGACCGCGATGCCGCGCATTTTTTCAAGGAATTCGCCGGAACGCGAACCGGGCGCGCGGCGCGCGACGACGAAGTACAGCGCGTCATAAACGGACTGGCGCTTGGCCTTGTACGATTCGCCGATCATGACCTGTTCCTGACCCTTGGCGGAATTGGTAACGACGGCGCCTTCGGGAATCGGCTCTCTCACGCGGGGCTCCGCGATGTTCTGGATCAGGTCGTTGACGATGCGTTCGGTGTCGGGGTCTTTCAGGTCGATCGTGTCCTTCATGAACACTTCGCCCGCGACGTCGATGTCGCGGCCGACGAAGGGGCCGGCCGTGGTGCAGCCGGACGCGCCCGCGTTTTCGTTCGGGTCGCAATAGTTGTTGATGTATTTCGTCCAGCGCGCCAGCTGTTCGGGGCCGGAGCCCTGCGCGCCGGTCGAGCCGACGGCGTTACCCGTGCGCGGCACCTGCGCCGCGGGCGCGGAGGCCGCATAGGTGCGGCTGAAAACCGCGGCGCGCGTCATGCCGCCCGCAACAGTACCCGCCTGGCAGACGTTTTCACCCGGGCGCAATTCGCGGTGCGACTGGATTTCTTCTTTCATCATGTCGCGGTTGGTGCGGTTCAGGTTCTGCACGTCGGCGAATTTCGCCATCTGCACGTCCTGGTGCTTGTCCATCGTGACCAGCTGGTCGGTCATGTCCATCATCGCGGGGCGGAGGTTGTAGTACCAGAAGGTGTCCCACCAGTCGATCTGGTTCTGGCTCACTTCATAAATTTTCTCGGCGATCGCAAGACCGAAACCGGTTTCCATCGCCCATGCGTAATAGATTGTGAGGTAAGTGGTGGCGAAAAGAACGCCGGAGGTGATGGGGCTTGCGAAGACTTGAGTCAAACCGGCTGTCGGCATACCGACATACGTACAGATCGTGCCGCAGGTACAGACCTGCGCATCCGCCTTGCACGATGTCAGCACGTTCATCGAAAGGAAACCCGCGCCGAGCATCACGATCAACGAAAAGATGAGCACGAATTTCTTGACGACGCCCAGTTTTTGCATG
>JADYYV010000097.1 GCA_020853455.1 Alphaproteobacteria bacterium
CCTCCGTCTTGTTCCCGCTGGTGCTGGTGCCGTATCTGGGGCTGGTGAAATCCAGCTTCCTGTTCGGCATGCTGAATGTGGGCGTGGCGGTCTGGGTCATCTATGCGCTGAAGGACGAAGTGCCGTCGCTGGTCGCCACGCGCTTTTCCGCGATTGCCGTGCTGGTGATGCTGACGCTGGGGTTCGCGTATTCGGAACGCATCATGAGCATCGCGGAAAGCGGCGCTTATCCCGGCTCCGTCATTTTTTCGCAGTCCACGCCGTATCAGCGCATCGTGATCACCAAGACGAAGCAGGACCTGCGCCTGTTCCTGAATTCCAACCTGCAGTTTTCATCGGTGGATGAATACCGCTATCACGAAGCGCTGGTGCATCCGGCGCTGGCGGCGCTCGATCATCCCAAAACCGTGCTGATTTTCGGCGGCGGCGACGGGCTTGCCGTGCGCGAGGTCTTGAAATACCCGTCGGTTGAAAAAATCGTGCTGGTCGATCTCGACCCCGCGATGACCGAGCTGTTTTCGCAAAGCGACATCCTGACCGGCCTCAACCAGAAATCGCTGCTGTCGCCCAAGGTCGAGGTTGTGCATCAGGACGCGTTTATCTGGGTGCGCGACATGCAGCAGCGCGCGAACCCGCCGCAATTCGACGCGGTCATCAGCGATGTGCCCGACCCGTCGAATTTTTCCATCGGCAAGCTTTATTCGCGCACGTTTTTCGCCGCGCTCAAATCGCTGGTGCATGACAAAAGCGTGATCGTGGTGCAAAGCACCTCGCCGCTGGTCGCGCGCAAGGCGTTCTGGTGCGTCAACAACACGCTGCAGGACGCAGGCTTCAAGACCGCGCCGTATCACCTGAACGTGCCGGCCTTCGGCGAATGGGGCTATGTGATCGCCAGCCTGTCGGATTACGCGCCGCCCGAAAAATTCCCGGACGGGCTGAAATACATCACCGCGCGCTCCGCCGCCGACATGTTCTATTTCCCGCCCGACATGGCGCATCTGGACACCAAAATCCAGCGGCTCGACGATCAGGCGCTGGTGCGCTATTTCGACCAGGAATGGTCGGAATACCAGATTTACTGACATGATATTCACGCGCCGACAGCTGCTGAAATCGGGCGCGGCGCTGGCGGCGGCGCTCGGCTTCGGGCGCGTGTCATTCGCGCGGGCGGATGCGCCGGTCACCGGAAAAATTCTCGGCGCGTCGGCCAAAATCGGCCACCGGCTGCGCGGCGGTTCTTTCCCCGCGCCCGCGACGACCGCAGAAAAAGACGCCGTGATCGTCGGCGGCGGCATCGCGGGGCTGGCGGCGGGCTACAGGCTGCACAAGGCGGGCGCCGATTTCACGCTGCTGGAACTGGAACCCGATACCGGCGGCAACGCGCAAAGCGGCAGGAACGACATCTCCGCCTATCCCTGGGGCGCGCATTACGTGCCGCTGCTGACCGATGAATGCCGCGCAGTCAAAACGCTGTTCCGCGATTTCGGCATCATCACCGGCGACGATGACAAGGGCCGCGCGATTTACAACGAATATTACCTCTGCTCCGATCCGCATGAACGGCTTTACATGTTCGGGCGCTGGCAGGAAGGCTTGCTGCCGCAGACGGGCGCAACCGACGACGACCGCCGCCAGTACGACGCGTTTTTCAGGCAGGTCGAAGGATTGCGCAACATACGCGGCAAGGACGGCAAAAAACTTTTCGCCATTCCCGTCGATGACAGCTCGCAGGACGCCGAATGGCTCGCGCTCGACGGCCTGACGATGCGCGAATGGATGGAGCGCGAAGGCTACACGTCGAAATACCTGCAATGGCATGTCGATTACGGCTGCCGCGACGATTACGGCGTGACGCTCGACGATACCTCCGCATGGGCGGGCATCCATTATTTCGCGGGGCGGTCGGGCGTGGCGGCGAATACCGACGACAGCAATTTCGTGACATGGCCGGAGGGCAACGGCTTTATCGCCAAAAAACTCGCCGCGCCGCTTGCCGCAAATATCACCGCGCAGGCGCTGGTATTTGCGGTGAAACGCGACGGCGAACGGGTGAATGTGGATTACCTCGACCAGAAAACAGGCGCGGCGCACCGCATTTCCGCCCGCACGGTCGTTATGGCGACGCCGCAGTTTGTTTCCGCGCGGCTGCTGCCGGAAATTTCGGCGGAAAATTTCAGCTACGCGCCCTGGGCGGTCGCCAATATCACGCTCGACCGCCTGCCCGAAGGCATGGGCGCGGAACTGGCATGGGACAACATGATATTCGACAGCAAACTGCTGGGCTATGTGGTGGCCACGCATCAGGGGCTGGAGGCGCGGCCCATGCGCACGGTTTTGACCTATTACTGGCCGCTCAGCCACCTGCCGCCCAAACAGGCGCGCGAAGAAGCGCTGGCGCGCAGCTATGATGAATGGCGCGATATCTTCCTGAACGAATTGCTGGCGGTGCATCCCGAATTGAAAGGCTTCGTCAAATCGCTGGATGTCTGGATCTGGGGGCACGCGATGGTGCGCCCCGTGAAGGGGTTTATGTGGGGCGATGCGCGGCGCAATACGCTGAAGCAGAACCCGCCCATCTTTCACGCCCATTCCGACATGAGCGGCATTTCGATTTTCGAGGAAGCCTATACCCACGGCGTCCGCGCCGGCGAAAACGCGCTGGCGCATCTGGGGCAGTCATTCGAGAGCGAGCTGTAAGCCATGAAACAGCAACCCTGGATCGCCTCGCGCGGCGTCGATCTCGGCTTTATCATCGGCCCCGCCTTTGCGGTCACGGCGGCGGTCGTGCTGTTCCGCGATAAACTGTCGGCGGTCGACGGCACGCCGCCGTGGCTCTGGCTGCTGCTGGTGGTGGGGGTCGATGTCAGCCATGTTTACAGCACGCTGTTCCGCACCTATCTGGATCGCGAAGAATTAAAGAAACGCCAGATGCTCTACACCCTCGCGCCGCTGATGGCATGGGTGGGCGGGGCGCTGCTGTACAGCATCGATGCGCTTGTGTTCTGGCGCGCGCTTGCATATCTGGCCGTGTTCCATTTTATGCGCCAGCAATACGGTTTCATGATGATCTATTCCCGCAGCGAAAGGGAGCGCCCGCGATGGACGCGCCGCATCGACCAGGCCGTGATTTATCTGGCCACGCTGTTCCCGCTTGTTTACTGGCATGTTCATCATCGCGCCTTCAACTGGTTCGTCGCCGGCGATTTTTTCCGCGTCGACCTGCCGCAGCTGGGGATTATCGCGGGCGCGCTGTTCGCCGTCGTGCTGCTCGCCTATGCCGCCAAGGAAATCCGTTTTTCTATCGCCGAAAAAAACATCAACCTGCCAAAACACCTGCTGCTGCTGGGCACCGCCGTTTCATGGGGCGTGGGGATCGTGGTGTTCAACAGCGATATCGCCTTTACCGCGACGAATGTGATTGCGCATGGCGTTCCCTACATGGCGCTGATCTGGATTTTCGGGCGCAACCAGCGCGATCTTGAAAAAACACCCTATGTGCAGCCGCGCATCGCGGGGCTGTTCCGGTTGAAATTCGCGCCTATATTCATGCTTGCGCTGTTTGCGCTGGCTTTTATCGAAGAAGGGCTGTGGGACGGGCTGGTCTGGCGCGAACATGACAGCATTTTCGCGGCGTTTCGCGCGTTGCCACAGGCGGTTTCGGAGGATATTATGGTCTGGCTGATTCCGCTGCTGGCCCTGCCGCAGGCGGTGCATTACATCCTCGACGCGTTTATCTGGAAGCATGACCTGAAGGACTCGGAATGGAAAAAGATATTGTTCTATCAAAAATCAAGGGCGGGTTGACGGATGATTTTGTCGCGCCCGGTATGCACCTGCTGATCGATTTCTGGGGCTGCGCGAATATGCAGGACGAACAGGGCATCGGGCAGGCGCTGCGCCGCGCGGCGGCCGATGCGGGCGCCACCGTGCTGGATGTGCATCTGCACAGCTTCGGCGAACAATCGGGCGTCACCGGCGTCGCGACGCTGGCGGAATCGCATATCAGCATCCATACCTGGCCGGAAATCGATTACGTCGCGCTCGACGTTTTTGTCTGCGGGTCGTGCAACGCGTACAAGGCGCTGGATGCGCTGGTGGAATATTTCAAGCCCGCGCGCCAGCAGCTGACCGCGCATGAACGGGGCGTGCCGAACGCGACCGAAGCACGGGCGACCGCATGACCGGTGATCCGCAGAAGGCCGCGCCGCATGCCTGCTGCGGCGGCCACAGCCATTCAAAACCGAAACCCCATGCGCCCATCGTGGTGCCTGTGGGCGCGGATGTGAAAACATCCTATATCTGCCCGATGTGCCCGGGCGTGCGCAGCGACGTGCCCGCCTCCTGCCCGGTTTGCGGCATGGCGCTGGAACCCGAATTCGTCACGGCCGATGCGGGGCCCAACCACGAACTGGAATATATGCGCCGCCGTTTCTGGGGCGCGGCTGTTTTAACGCTGCCCGTTTTCGCGATCGAAATGACGCGCCATTTCGGGCATAACGCCGATTTCATGTCGGATGTTTTCGTCACGCGGTTTCAAATGCTGTTCGCAACGCCGGTGGTGCTGTGGGCGGGCTGGCCGTTTTTCCATCGCGGCTGGCAGTCCATCCGCACCGGCAACCTGAACATGTTCACGCTGATCGCAACCGGCACGGGCGTGGCCTGGCTTTACAGCATGGCCGCGGCTTTGCTGCCCGGCGTTTTTCCGGAAGGGTTCAGGGGCGAACACGGCCTTGCGGTCTATTTCGAATCCGCCGCCGTCATCATCACGCTGGCGCTTTTGGGGCAGGTGCTGGAACTGCGCGCGCGCGACAAGACGGGCAGCGCCATCCGCGCGCTTTTGAAACTCAGCCCCAAAACCGCGCGCGTGGTGCAAGGCGGCGTTGAATCGGAAATCAATCTTGAACAGATCGCCGTCGGCGACCACCTGCGCGTCCGCCCCGGCGAGCGCGTGCCGGTCGATGGCGTGATCGTGGAGGGCGCAAGCCATCTGGACGAATCCATGCTGACCGGCGAGCCGATGCCGGTCGCCAAATCGGCGGGCGACGCCGTGACCGGCGGCACGTTCAACCGCGACGGCAGCTTTATTTTCCACGCCGAAAAAATCGGCCGCGACACCATGCTGTCGCGCATCGTGCAGCTGGTATCCGAAGCGCAGCGCAGCCGCGCGCCGATCCAGCGCCTCGCCGATAAATTCTCCGGCTGGTTCGTGCCGGCGGTCGTGACCGTCGCCATCATCAGCTTTATTTACTGGTCGCTGTTCGGCCCCGCGCCCGCGATGGCCTACGGGCTGCTCTGCGCCGTTTCCGTCCTGATTATCGCCTGCCCCTGCGCGCTGGGCTTGGCAACGCCGATGTCGATCATGACCGGCATCGGGCGCGGCGCTGCGGCGGGCGTGCTGGTGCGCAACGCCGAGGCGCTGGAAATGCTGGAAAAGGCCGATGTGCTGGTGATCGACAAGACCGGCACGCTGACGGCGGGCAGGCCTGCGGTGACGGCGGTTGTTCCGGCGGGCGGCTATAACGAAACCACGCTGCTGTCGCTGGCGGCGGCGCTGGAGCAGGGCAGCGAACATCCGATCGCGCAGGCGATTATGCAGGCGGCATCCGATAAAAAACTGCCGCTGCCGAAAATCACAGGCTTTGCCGCCATACCGGGCCGCGGCGTCTGCGGCGACTGGCAGGACGAAGAAGTGATGCTGGGCAATGCGGGTCTGGTCGACGGCATCGATTTCTCGTCCCTGTCCGCGCGCGCGGCCGAATTGCAGGCGGCGGGCGCGACGGTCGTTTATCTGGCGGCGGACGGCAAGCCCGCCGGCATCATCGCGGTCAGCGACACGCTCAAGCCGAACGCGGCGGAAACCATCCGTCATCTCAAAATGCAAAACCTGCGCGTCATCATGCTGACCGGCGACGCGCAAGGGGCGGCCGATGCCATTGCCAAACAGGCGGGCATATCCGAAGTTTCCGCGGGCGTGCTGCCGCATGACAAGGCGCGCGTGGTGAAGGACCTGCAAAAACAGGGCCGCATCGTGGCGATGGCGGGCGACGGCATCAACGACGCGCCCGCGCTGGCGCAGGCCGATATCGGCATCGCGATGGGCACGGGTTCCGATATCGCGCTGCAAAGCGCCGGCATCACGCTGCTGCACGGGGATTTGACGGGCATCCTGCGCGCGCGCAACCTGTCGCGCGCCACCCTGCGCAATATCCGGCAGAACCTGTTTTTCGCCTTCGTCTATAACGCGGCGGGCGTGCCGGTGGCGGCGGGCATCCTCTACCCGTTCTTCCACATCCTCCTCAGCCCCATGTATGCGGCGGCGGCGATGAGCCTCTCCTCGCTGTCGGTGATTCTGAATGCTTTACGCCTGAAAAACGCGAAAATCTGAAAAAACGCCTGTCGCAAACGTAACATTCGCGTTACGGCGGCACGCGTTTTGAAATTTTTTTTTGGCGCGCAACCCGTTCTGCTGAATCAGGAAAAGCCTGTCACAAACGCGTTGTAACGAAAAATTACCTTGAATCCTGAGGTCAAAGTTGAGAGAATTTACATAGGCTCAGGAAGTGTCGGCGGGGCATGACCCCCCACCCTAACAAGCTGAAAATACAGAAATCATCCAATATCTTCCGTAAAATAACCGCAGAATAACAAGGCCTGCAGCCTTGTCTTTTGGCGTCTTAAAGCTAGGATTTATTAATACTATCAGGCTAGTATCTATCAGTACCCATAACAAACCCGCGAGGATTACCAGTATGTCCGCAAAGCCCGACCTGTCGGCCAACCCGCTCGTCAATGTTCCGTCATATCCTTACGGCGCGCCTCCGCTCGACGCCATCAAGACCGAGCATTTCCTGCCCGCCATCGAGCATTACATGGCCGAGGCCAAGCAGCAGGTCGCGGATATCAAGAACAACCGCGCGCCCGCCACGTTCAAGAACACGATCGAGGCGCTGGAATTTTCCGGCCGCAACCTGGGCCGCGTGACGACCATTTTCGGCAACCTGGCGGGGGCGGCGGCGGATGACAGCTTGCGCGCCATCGAGACGCAGGTGTCCATTCTGGGCGTGCAGCACGGCAACGACATCATGCTGGATGCCGACCTGTTCAAGCGCGTGAAGGAAGTCTATGACGACCGCGCGAACCTGAAACTCAGCGCCGAACAGTCGATGCTGCTGAATGAAACCTACAAAAGCTTCGTGCGTTCCGGCGCGAACCTTGACGACGCGAAAAAAACCGAACTGCGCGCCGTCGACGAAAAACTGGCCGAGCTTGCGACCACCTTCAAGAACAACACGGTCAAGGGCACCGACGCGTTCGAAAAAGTGATCGAGGACGAAAAAGAACTGGTCGGCCTGCCCGACCGCGTGAAAGCGATGTACAAGGATTACGCCGAAGAAAAAGGATTGACCGGCAAATGGCTGATCAAGCTGTCGCCGCCGCCCATCGACATCGCGGAATACAGCGAGAACCGTGCCCTTCGCGAGGAAATCCACAAGGCCCGCACGAATGTCGCCTTCGGCGGCCCGTTTGATAACCGTCAGGTCGTGCTGGATATCGTGGCCGCGCGCCAGAAAAAGGCGGAGCTGCTGGGCTTTGCCGATTACGCGTCCTTCGTGCTGGACGACCGCATGGCGAAATCGCCGAAAACCGTGTTCGACTTCCTCGACCGCAACGAGGCGGTGTATAAACCGGCGGCGGAAGAATTCGTGAAAAAGGTCGCCGATTATGCGCAGAAAACCGACGGCATCGCGGAGCTGAAGCCGTGGGACATGGGCTATTACAGCCGCAAGCTGAAAGAGGAAACCTTCCAGCTGAACATGGAAGAACTGCGCCCCTATTTCGACCTCGAAGCCGTGCTGGAAGGCCTGCGCAGCCATGCCGAAAAACTGTTCAATATCGACATGAAGCTGACGACCGGCAAATACCCGGTCTATCACCCCGACGTGAAAGTGTACGAAGTGACCGACAAGGCGACCGGCGAAATGGTCGGGCTGTTCTACGGCGACTTCTACGCCCGCCCGGGATCGAAAAGCAACGGCGCATGGATGAGCATCTTCCGCAACCGCGGGCTGAACGAAGAAGGCAGCAACGATTTTTCCATCGTGACCAACACCTGCAACTTCGCGAAACCGACCGAAGAACATCCGACGCTGCTGTCGATCGACGAAGTGCGCACCGTGTTCCACGAATTCGGCCACGGGCTGCACGCGCTGCTGGCGAAGGGCGATTACCAGTCGCTGACGGGTACGAACGTCAAGTGGGATTTCGTGGAGCTGCCGTCGCAGTTGCAGGAAAACTGGGCGAAGCAGAAGGAAACGCTCGATACCTTCGCCAAGCATCCCGACACGCAGGCGCTGCTGCCGGCCGACGTCATCCAGAAAATCAACGACATGGAGAATTTCGACGCCGGCTATATGGGGCTGCGCCAGACGTTCTTCGGCAAGCTCGACATGAAATGGCACACCACGGATTCCAAGACGATCAAGAACGTCGAGGATTTCGAGGACGCGGTCATCCGCGACACCTGGGTGTTCCCGCGCGAATACGGCGTCGGCACGCAATCCACCAGCTTCGGCCACCTGTTCGGCGGCGGCTATGCGGCGGGTTACTACAGCTATAAATGGGCGGAAGCGCTGGAGGCCGACGTGTTCTCGGAATTCGAGAAAAAAGGCCTCTATCACCGCGAAAGCGCCGACAAGCTGAAGGAACATATCTATGGTCGCGGCGGCACCGCCGATCCGGCCGAGCTGTTCCGCGCGATGATGGGCCGCGAGCTGGATCCCGACGCGCTGTTCCGCAGGGAGGGGCTACTGCCAGAAGACGGCCTAAAAAAGCCGGCGAACGGCAACGAGCCTAAAAAACCGCCCGCGATCAACAGCGGCAAGTAAGCCAAACCAATAAAAAAACCGGCGCTGGCAAAACCAGCGCCGGTTTTTATTTGAAGATTTTTTTATCAGTCCGTCGCGCGGGAGCAGCAATCGGATTCCTTCGACAGCAAATGATCCTGCTGTTCGGGCACGCGCGAAATGCGCTTGAGCAGAATGGAGGCCGAGCGGGCGGAGAGGCGCGACGCGGTGATGCGCACATCCTTGGAATCTTGTTCTGCGCGGGCGGCGGTGGATGGGAATGTCATGCGAGTGCCTGCCTTTCTTTTTTGTTGCGTAGAGATAAAAGAATAACCCCGATCGTGTTTTTTGTCTGCCCTTGATGCGGGCGATTTTTATAACATTGTTGCGTATTCGCGCGATTCTTGACGAAAACAAGCGATGCTGCGATGCAACGGTTATTTATGCCGCAGTGTTGCGCAAATGCGCGAGGATGAATTGTTGCGTTGCGTCATCCGCCAGCGCGGGCACATGCCCGGCGCCCGGCACGACATGGATTTTCGCATCGAGCCGCAGCGTTTTGAAATCGTCAATCTCGGCCGCCGTGCAAAGGTCGGACACGCTGCCGGCGATCAGCGCGACGGGGCAGGGGATCAGCGGCAGCGCCGCGCCCAGATCGACATCCGCCTGCAGGTCGACCAGCGCGCGGCGCACCAGTGTCGGATCGTAGTGATAAATGAAACCGCCCTCCGCTTCGCGCAACTGGTGCTGCGCGTAATGCTGCCAGACATCGTCCGGCACGGGGCCCAGCGGCAGGTTCTGGCGCAGCACCGCTTCATACTGCGCGCGGTCGGTGAATACGGGCAGCGTTTCGCTTAAGTATGCGGTGATGCGTTTCAGCGCGGCGCGGTTGGGCTTGTGCGTGATGTCGTTGAAGATGACGGATTTGAAAAATCCGGCATCGCCCTTCAGCGCCATCACCATCGCGATCAGCCCGCCCATCGACGTGCCGATCCAATGCACGGCGGCGAGGTTCATCTGCACGAGGAACGCCTTGAAAATATCGGCATAGACCAGCACGGAATAATCGTCGGCATTGTCGAACCAGCCGCTGCCGCCGCGTCCCGGCGCATCGACGGAATAAAATTCGTAGCCCTGCGCCGCCAGGAACGCGCCGATATAATCCGCGTCGCGTTTTTGTCGCGTCAGGCCATGCACATATACGACCGTGCCAACCGCACCGGCAGCGGGGCGAAAGCGCGACCATGACAGCGTGATGTCCTGCCCGTTATATGCGCCGCGCAAAAGGGTGGAACCAAGCTCGGGATCGTGGATGTCGCGCTGCAGCAAGGTATTTACTCCGTTAAGATGAGCCGCCGTCGTTGCGCCGCGTATGCAAAAGAAGGCAGCGCGGGGCAATTGCGGCGTTTATGGAATAACGTCTTATAAAGTTTTTAACCGCCGCACAGCATAATCAGTATCATGAATGCAGGGAGTTTTTCAGCATGAAACAGCGTATTATTTCTTTCGTTATACTCGCCGCCGCCTCTGCCGCTTCTGCCGTTTCGACTCAAGCGCAGGCCGCCGGATTTTATTTGCAGGAACAAAGCGTCAGCCAGCAGGGATCGGCCTTCGCGGGCGCGGTCGCCAATCCCGAAGACGCCTCGACGATATTCTTCAACCCCGCCGGCATGACGCAGCTTTCCACCCCGTCGATCAGCGGCGGCGTCAGCGTGCTGGTGCCGAAAACTGAAATCCGCAACACGGGCTCGACCGCAGGCCCGACCGCAGGCGCGGGCGCGGCCTATGCCGGATCGCAGGGCGGCAACCCGTTTGATCCGACG
>JADYYV010000098.1 GCA_020853455.1 Alphaproteobacteria bacterium
AGAAGACGACGAAGATTCCGACGACGAGGACGATGAGGACTCGGATGACGAAGATTACGACGACGAAGATGATGAAGACGAGTCCGACGAGGACGATGAAGAAGACGACGACGAAGAAGACGACGACGAAGACGAGGACGACAAATAATGGGACTTTCCATCTGGCATATTCTGGTTGTCGTTCTGGTCATCGTGCTGCTGTTCGGCGTGGGCAAGGGCAAGATTCCGCAGATCATGGGTGATCTTGGCAAGGGCCTGCGCAGCTTCAAGGACGGACTGAAGGACGGCGACGACAAGCCGAAATCGGAAATCCTGCCGCCGTCGGATAAAAAGGACGTCTAAACTTTGTTCGACGTCGCCTGGTCAGAAATGCTGGTGATCATCGCGGTCGCCGTGGTGGTGATCGGGCCGAAAGACCTGCCGAAGCTCCTTTACGCCGCCGGTAAATTCACGCGCAAGGTCAAGATTTTCACGAACGATATCCAGCAGTCGCTGGACCGCATCATCCATGACGAGGAACTGAACGAAATCACGCGCGAGGCCAACAAGGCCGGCGGCGAGAATTTGCAGTTCGAAATCGAGCGCCAATTGGCGGAGGAGGAGCGCCGCAAGATCGCGATGCTCCCGAAGGGGACCGATGACAACCCCGCCCCCTGACGAAAAAGCCCCCGAAAAGACGCCCGAAAAAACCATGTCGTTGCTGGAACATCTGGTGGAGCTGCGCCGCCGCCTGCTCATCAGTTTCCTGTTTTTCGCTTGCGCGACTGTGGCTTCGTATTTCTTCGCCGCCGATATTTACGGATTTCTTGTCAAGCCGTTGGCGCAAGTGCTGCCCGGCGAAAACCGCCGCCTGATCTATACCGGCCTTGGCGAGGCGTTTATTACTTACCTGAAACTCGCATGTTTCGCGGGCGGCTTCCTGTCTTTCCCCGTGGTTGCGTCGCAGCTGTGGCTGTTCGTCGCGCCGGGTCTTTATAAAAACGAAAAATCGGTTTTCCTGCCGTTTCTGGTCGCGACACCTGCGCTGTTCATGACGGGCGCGGCCTTTGTTTATTACCTTGTCATTCCCGTCGCGTGGAAGTTCTTCGCGGGCTTCGAAAGCCTGCATCCCGCAACCGGCATGCCGATCCAGCTGGAGGCGCGGGTCAGCGAATATCTCAGCCTTATCATGACATTGATTTTCGCCTTCGGTTTCTGTTTCCAGATGCCGGTGCTGCTGACGCTGCTGGGGCGCGTGGGGATCATTTCTTCCGAGTGGCTCGCGGATAAGCGCCGCTACATGATCGTGCTGATCTTCATCGTCGCCGCCGTGCTGACGCCGCCCGATATCCTCAGCCAGTTTATGCTGGCCGTGCCGATGATGGCGCTCTACGAAATTTCCGTCATCCTTGTGCGGATGGGGGAGAAGAAGCCGAAAATCGCCGATGTTGCAGCAGAAAACGAAATTCCCGCGCCATAAATTGTCTTATGGCAATTTTTGCAGTCTAAATCTGCAGTTGAACCTCGATTCCTAACATCTTGTTATGCGGGCATAAGCTTGTTCAAGCGATGCGTGAACTGCATTTTTTTAATATGAGTCAGGAACTTAGCGTGAAGCGGCACTAGACCCGATTCCAAAAAAGTCATACAATTGAAAACACTAAGGGTTTGGGGAAATCCAACATTATTGAGAGACAGGTATGTTTGATCTGAAGTTAATTCGGGAAAACCCCGAGATGTTCGATTCCGGCTGGGCGCGGCGCGGCCTGCCGGCGCAATCCGCCAAAATCCTTGAAATGGACGAGAAGCGCCGCGCGGTGATGACGGAGGTGCAGAACCTCCTCGCCAAGCGTAACGAAGCGTCGTCCAAGATCGGCGCGATGAAGGCCAAGGGTGAAAACACCGACGCCATCATGAAGGAAGTCGCCGGCTATAAAGAACAAATCGCCAAAATCGAGGAAGGCGACAAAACCGCCCAGGCGGAACTGGACAAGGTGCTGGCCATCCTGCCCAATATTCCCGACAAATCGGTGCCCGACGGCAAAAGCGCGGATGACAACGTCGAAGTGCGCCGCATCGGCCAGCCGCGCGGCATGAACAACCCGAAAGACCATGTGGATATCGGAGCTCAGCTGGGCGGCATGGATTTCGAAGCGGCGGCGAAAATGTCCGGCGCGCGTTTCGTTTTGCTCCGCTCTGGTGTTGCGCGGCTGGAACGTGCGCTCGCGCAATTCATGCTGGATACGCATACGCAGGAGCATGGCTATACCGAACTTTCCGTGCCGCTGCTCGTGAAAGACGAGGCGCTGTACGGCACCGGCCAGCTGCCGAAATTCGCAGATGATTTGTTCAAGACCGGCAACGGCTTGTGGATGATTCCTACATCCGAAGTTTCATTGACGAACACCGTGCTGGACACGATTTTGAACGCCGAAGAGCTGCCGCTCCGCCTGACATCGCTGACGCCATGCTTCCGCTCCGAAGCGGGGGCAGCGGGCAAGGATACGCGCGGCATGATCCGCCAGCACCAGTTCTATAAGGTTGAGCTGGTCAGCATCACATCCGAAGAAGAGTCGATGGCGGAACTGGACCGCATGACGGGCTGCGCTGAATCGATTTTGAAAAAACTCGACCTGCCGTTCCGCACGCTGGCGCTCTGCACGGGCGATATGGGCTTCTCGGCCAAGAAAACCTTTGATATCGAAGTATTTTTGCCGGGTCAGAACGCATACCGCGAAATTTCCAGCTGCTCCAACTGCGGCGATTTCCAGGCGCGCCGGATGATGACGCGCTACAAGCGCGAAGGCGACAAGGCGACCAAATACGTCCATACGCTCAACGGTTCGGGCGTTGCGGTCGGTCGTTGCCTTGTGGCGGTGCTGGAAAATTACCAGCAGCCCGATGGCAGCGTCGTGATACCCGATGTGCTGCTGCCCTATATGGGCGGCATCAAAAAGCTGGAGCCCGTTGCGAAAGCGAAACAAGGAAAAGCCGCAAATGCTTGAGTTTCCCAAGAAACTTTCCGAAGCGCGCATCATGATCGCGAATGACGACAGCATCCATGCCGAAGGCATCAAGGTGCTGGAGGAAATCATGCTGACGATCACGCCGAATGTCTGGGTGGTCGCGCCCGAAACGCAGCAGTCGGCGGCGGGACATTCGCTCACCATCCACAGCCCGCTGCGCATGAAGGAATACGATACGCGCCATTTCTCCGTCTATGGAACGCCGACCGACACCGTGCTGGTCGGCGTGCAGAAGATCATGAAGGAAGTGCGCCCGCATCTGGTCGTGTCCGGCATCAACCACGGCCAGAACACGGCGGATGACGTGACATATTCCGGCACGATTGCGGCTGCGATCGAGGCGACGCTGATGGCGATCCCGGCGATCGCCTTCAGCCAGGATTTCGATGAAGAAGGCGGCAAACCCGACTGGGCGATTGCCCGCGAATATGTGCCGCGCATCCTGAAGGCCTTCGAGGGCAAGACCTGGGAACATAACCTGCTGATGAACGTGAACTTCCCGATCCGCATTCCGGGCGTCACGCCCGAGATACGCCCGGTCGCGCAAGGCCATTACAGCATGGAAAAACAGGATATGGATTACCGCATCGATCCGCGCGGCCGCCCGTATTTCTGGATCGGCCCGCCGCCGGCGCGCGATGAAAACGACCAGACGCTCGACA
>JADYYV010000099.1 GCA_020853455.1 Alphaproteobacteria bacterium
GGAAAGTGACTCGCCCGTCAGTTCAAAAAGCACCTGTCCGTTGTTTTCCGCCATGACGACCTCGTGGATTTTGTATTCATAATAGAGATGCCCTGATTTATAGCGCGGCAGGATGGGGTTTTCCAGAGAATATGACGCCTTGTAACGAAGCGTCAGAAAAAGTGACCGCTTTCAACGGCTTTGCGGCAAATTTATGAAAACTGACGCGGCTTCGTTCCTTGGCTTGGCGGCAGCGATTCTGTAACTTGGGCAGAGCAGAGACAAGGAAAAGAAATGACACGCAAATTTTTCGGCACCGACGGCATCCGCGGCAAAGCGAATATCGAACCTATCACCGTCGAAACCATGACCAAGGTGGCGATGGCGACCGCCGCCGAACTGCGCCGCGGCAACCACCGCCACCGCGTCGTGATCGGGAAAGACACGCGCCTGTCGGGTTACCTGCTGGAACCGGCGCTCACCGCCGGATTTATTTCGATGGGCATGGATGTGATGCTGCTGGGCCCGATGCCGACGCCGGCGGTTGCGATGCTCACACGCTCGCTCCGTTGCGATCTGGGCGTGATGATTTCCGCGTCGCACAATCCGTATCAGGATAACGGCATCAAGTTTTTCGGCGCGGACGGTTACAAGCTGACCGACGATATCGAGCTTGCGATCGAAGCGCGGCTCGATACCGACCTGTCGTCCCTGCGCGTCGGCCCGACGGAGCTGGGGCGCGCGAGCCGCCTTGACGACGAGCGCGGGCGCTATATCGAATTCGTGAAGGCGACCTTCCCCAAGGGGCTGCGCCTTGACGGGCTGAAAATCGTCGTCGATTGCGCGCATGGCGCGGCGTATAAGGTGGCACCCCGCGTACTGTGGGAACTGGGCGCGGATGTCATTCCGCTCGGCGTGTCGCCGGACGGTACGAACATCAATAAAAACTGCGGCGCGACGCATCCCGAAGAAATGCAGGCCGCCGTCGTGAAGCACGGCGCGCATCTGGGCATCGCGCTGGATGGCGATGCCGACCGGTTGATCATGTGCGACGAAAACGGCAAGGTGATTGACGGCGACCAGATCATGGCGCTCATCGCCCGCGCCTGGCACCAGTCCGGTCAGCTGAAGGGCGATGGAGTGGTTGCGACCGTGATGTCCAACCTCGGCTTCGAGCGTTTCCTGAAAACATTGTCGCTGGCGCTGAAACGGATGCCGGTCGGCGACCGTTACGTGGTCGATCATATGCGCACGAATGATTACAATTTGGGCGGCGAACAATCGGGGCATATTATCCTCGGCGATTACGGCACGACGGGTGATGGCTTGATCGCCGCGCTGCAGGTGCTGGCGGTGCTGCAGCAGCAGGATAAACCTGTCAGCGAAGCCTGCCGCGTGTTTTCGCCCGTGCCGCAGCTGCTCAAAAACGTGCGTTATAAAAACGCGGCGATCTCGCTCGACAACCAGTTTTTGCAAGACGCAATCCGCAACGCGGAAAACCGTTTGGGCGCGGGCGGGCGGCTGCTGATCCGCAAATCCGGCACCGAACCGCTGATCCGCGTGATGGCGGAGGGCGATGACGAAACGCTGATTACGTCGGTCGTGCATGACCTTTGCAGCTCGGTCGAAGACCTCGACCGCCAGAAAGCGTAAAACATGAAAACCTGTTTCTTCGCCGCCGAAACCCATGGCGCGCAGGAAGCGCGGGCGAAACTGTCGGCCGCGTATGAACATACGCCGATGGAAGACGCCGATGTGATCGTGGCATTGGGCGGTGACGGGTCGATGCTGCGCGCGCTGCATGAAGGGCTGCGCCTGAAAAAACCGGTCTATGGCATGAACCGCGGCTCGGTCGGCTTTCTGCTCAACGAATATTCCGATAAAAATCTCATGCAGCGGCTGGAACGCGCGCAGGTGGTGAAGCTGAACCCGCTGCGCATGAAGGTCACCACCATGAATGGCGGCACGCAGGATGCGCTCGCCATCAACGAAGTCTCGCTGTTGCGCGAAACGCGGCAGGCGGCGAAATTGAAAGTTACGATTGACGGCGTGGTGCGTTTGGACGAACTCATCTGCGACGGGATTATTTTCTCCACGCCCGCAGGCTCGACCGCCTATAACCTCTCCGCGCATGGCCCGATCATTCCGCTCTCCGCGGGCATCCTTGCGCTGACGCCCATCAGCGCCTTCCGCCCGCGCCGCTGGCGGGGCGCGCTGCTGCCGCAAAGCGCGCGGCTGAAACTGACCATCATGGAAGCCCGCAACCGCCCCGTCTCCGCCGTCGCCGACTTCACCGAAATCCGCGATGTGGAAACGGTCGAGGTGTGGCAGGACACGAGCGTTGAAATCTCGCTGCTGTTCGACCCCGAAATGAACCTCGACGAGCGTATGATCAAAGAGCAGTTCATGCCCTGACCCTTTCCGTCATCCCCGCGAAAGCGGGGATCCCGTGGGTATTTTGGGCGCTGCCAATCGCCGGGATCCCCGCCTTCGCGGGGATGACGGGAATGGTGGATAGAAAGAAAATTTCACTGCCGCCGGATTCATCGCAACAAAACCACACCGCGATCATTTGACGGAATGCGAATTGTTATGGCATCCTGCTTGTCATGAAAACCGTGTCGCAAATCGCTGTGACCTATTTTGCTTACGCCTATTTTGGCGGATAAGCCCGCCATATCATTTGTACTTGGGGACTAGAGCCCCGCAATCCCGCAGATAACCGACATACCATCCCCTTCGCGAACCGAAGGCCAAAGGACACGTAATCATGACCGACGTCAAAAAAGACAAGCACACCCTTATCCAGTCCGAAGAACAGGCCCGCGCGCTCTATGCGCCGCCCCCCGCCGGATTCCACGGCAAGGTGGGGCTGGAGGTGGAAATGCCGCTCTACCGCCCCGGCGCGCAGAAGCCCGATATCCCGCCGCCCGCGACGATGGCGCAGATGCACAAGATTTTAAAAGACGCCGGATATGACGCGCAGCTGGAACCCGCGGGCGTGCTGGAATATGCAAGCCCGCCCGTCGATGTGCGCGATGTCGGCAAACTGGTCGTGCAGTCGAAAGCCGATATCGCGACATTCGAAAAAGTGATCGGCGAACACGGCTATGCCCGCGCGCCCTTTGCGATTTTGCCCACGACCACGCCGCAGGATGCGCTGGATAACAAGGTATCCCGCGAACGCCTTGAAGCATCGCTCGCCGTGTTGTCGGAAGTGTATCCGCCCGGCCTTTCCAACGTGCCGCTGCTGACCACCGGCGTGCAGACCAGCTTCAGCCCGAAATCGGATGCGGAAATGTTCCGCATGGCCTATCGCGGCTATGCGCTCACCGCGCTGATCGTGGGGGCGATGAACAGTTCGTCGGGCTTTGCCGCGAATGACGACAAGCGCCGCGACGATGTGCATCTGCGCACGAAATACTATGAAGATTACGGCACGGCGGGCGGCATTTCGGCGGCATTCCTGAAATCGGAAACGCCGGAACAGTTTATCCGCAACCATATCCATGAAGTGTTCGACAACCCGATGTTCTTCGCCTATCGCGATGACGGTAGCCTGTTGCGCACGACCAAGGACAACGTGCTGACCTTCCGCAAGCTGGAAGCGATGGGAATGAACACGCTGACGAATTACGAACTGGCGGAGACGTTCCTCTATAACGACATCAAGATCGCCAACGTGCGCGATTCCGAAGGCCAGGTCGTCGGCAAGCGTGTCGAAATTCGCGCGGCGGACTCAGGCGTGCATCAGCCGGCATCGACGCTGCTGCTGACGGCGGCCCTGATCCCCGACGGCATCACCGCGCAGAAATTCGACAACCTGCTGA
>JADYYV010000100.1 GCA_020853455.1 Alphaproteobacteria bacterium
CTACCCGACTAAATTCCTTGGTGCGGGTCCTGAAACGCTTGCGGAACTTGCCAGCGGAAAAGGCTCATTCGCCGAAGTCCTGAGCAAAGCCCAGAACCCGATGATCATCGTGGGGCAGGGCGCTCTCAGCCGCGATGACGGCATGGAAATTCAGGCGCTCGCCCGTGCGGTCGCGGCCAAATTCAATATGGTCAAGGACGGCTGGAACGGCTTCAACGTACTGCATACGCAGGCAAGCCGCGTCGGCGCGCTCGAACTCGGCTTTGTCGGCGGCGACCTCGACAAAATGCTGAAGGGGGATGTGCTGTACCTGCTGGGCGCGGATGAAATTCCCGTCGGCAGCATCGGCAAAGACACCTTCGTCATTTATCAGGGCCACCACGGCGATGCGGCAGCGGCCCGCGCCGATGTGATCCTGCCCGGTTCAGCCTATACCGAGAAAAACGCGACCTATGTGAACGTCGAAGGCCGCGCGCAGCAGGCGAAACAGGCGATCTTCCCGCCCGGCGAAGCGCGCGAAGACTGGAAAATCATCCGCGCATTGTCTGAAGCGCTTGGCAAGACGCTGCCCTATGACGATATCGCGCAACTGCGCGCGCGCATGGCAAAGGCGAACCCCGTTTTTGCCAATATCGATACCGTGCAGCCGGCGGAATGGAAACCTTTCGGCAAGGACGGCAAGCATGACGCTGCGCCGTTCTCGCTTGTCATCAGCAACTTCTATATGACCGACGTCATCTCCCGCGCTTCCCGCGTGATGGAGGAATGCACCGAGGCGTTCGTGAACGGCACTAAAGAAAAGACGGGCAGCCATGGATAATCTTTTTAGCGTTTTTAAAACGGATCTCTGGACGCAGACAATCTGCAAATCGGAGCTATGCATTGCTTATGTGCAGCCGGTTGCGAATATCACTCTTTGGATACTGTCTTTCGTCGGTCCGCTGATTATCGCGATGGCATACCTGACCTATGCGGAGCGTAAAATTCTGGCCGTCATGCAGATGCGCCAGGGGCCGATGATGGTTGGGCCCTTCGGCCTGCTGCAACCGCTGGCCGACGGTATTAAACTGCTGGGCAAGGAAACGATCATCCCGTCCGGTGCGAACCGCGGCGTTTTCGTGATGGCGCCGATGCTGACCTTCATGCTCAGCCTTGTGGCATGGGCGGTCATTCCCGTGAATACGGGCTGGGTGATTGCCGATATCAACGTGGGCGTGCTGTACCTGTTCGCCATTTCGTCGCTGGGTGTCTATGGCATCCTGATGGCTGGCTGGGCGTCGAACTCGCGCTATGCGTTCTTGGGCGGACTTCGCTCCGCTGCGCAGATGGTTTCTTACGAAGTCTCGATGGGTTTCGTGATCGTGGCCGTGCTGCTGACGACCGGATCGCTGAACCTCACCGCGCTTGTAGAGGCGCAGCGCCCGTTCTGGGTGACGCTGCTGCTGTTCCCTATGTTTGTTATTTTCGTCATTTCGGCACTTGCCGAAACCAACCGCGCGCCGTTCGACCTGCCCGAAGGCGAGTCCGAGCTGGTCGGCGGTTACAACGTCGAATATTCGTCCATGACTTTCGCCCTGTTCTTCCTTGGCGAATACATGAACATGATCCTGATGAGCGGGATGACGACGGTGCTGTTCCTTGGCGGCTGGCATCCGCCTTTCGGCATCGAATTCCTGAGCATCGTTCCGGGCTTTATCTGGTTCGCGCTGAAGGTGTCGTTCGTGTTGTTCGTGTTCATCTGGACGCGTGCGACTCTGCCGCGTTTCCGCTATGACCAACTGATGCGCCTTGGCTGGAAAATCTTCCTGCCCTTCACGCTGCTCTGGGTCGTGCTGATCGCGGGCGTGCTGCTCTATAACAAGGCGCTGCCCGGCATGGAAAACGCCGCCGTTGCCGCGACCGCTGCTGCGCCGGTTACCGTCAGCGCGCCTGCGGCATCGCAAGCTGCGCCCGCTGAAACCGTAACGACCGAAACCGCCGCGCCGGAGGCCGCGCCCGCTGCTCCCGCAGAAGCGCCGAAGGCGGAGGAGAAAGAATAATGTCGTTTATTTCCAAGACAACAAACGCGTTCCTGCTGACCGAGATCGTCAAGGGTTTTGCGCTGACCTTCAGCTATATCTTCCGCCCGAAGGTGACGCTGAACTATCCCTTTGAAAAGGGCCCGATCAGCCCGCGTTTCCGCGGCGAACACGCGCTGCGCCGCTATCCGAACGGCGAAGAACGCTGCATCGCCTGCAAGCTGTGCGAGGCGATCTGCCCTGCGCTTGCGATCACCATCGAGGCCGAACCGCGCGATGACGGCAGCCGCCGCACAACGCGCTATGACATCGATATGACGAAATGCATTTATTGCGGTTTGTGCCAGGAGGCATGCCCCGTCGATGCGATCGTCGAAGGCCCCAATTTCGAATACGCGACCGAAACCCGCGAGGAGCTTTACTACAACAAGGAAAAGCTGCTGGCGAACGGCGACCGTTGGGAAGCGCAGCTTGCCGCGAATATCGAAGCCGACGCGCCCTACAGATAAGACAAGGAACCGAGTGATGATCGAGGCATTTTTCTTTTACGCATTCTCCGCCGTGCTGCTGGCCAGCGGCGTCATGGTCATATCGGCTAAAAACCCCGTTCATTCGGTGCTTTTCCTGATTTTGGCGTTCTTCAACGCCGCCGGGCTGTTCGTGATGCTGGGGGCGGAATTCATCGCCATGATCATGGTGATCGTCTATGTGGGTGCGGTCGCCGTTCTGTTCCTTTTCGTCGTCATGATGCTCGACATCAATTTCGCGCAGATGCGGGAAGGGATGCTGAAGCATGCGCCGGTCGGCGGATTGGTCGGGCTTGTCCTGATCGTCGAATTCGCGTGGATGTACCTGAACTGGCACAGCGCGAAAGATGCCGATCTGCATGCCTTTGCGCCCATTCCTGATACGGTCAGCAACACCCATGCGCTCGGTTACCTGCTGTACACCGAATATGTTTACCTGTTCCAGATTTCGGGCCTGATCCTGCTGGTGTCGATGATCGGCGCGATCACGCTGACCCTGCGCACCCGCGCCGGCGTCCGCCGCCAGAACATTGCCAGCCAGATCGCCCGCGATCCCAAGGCCGTGCTGAAAATAGAAAAAATCCAATCCGGTACGGGAGTGTCCTGATATGCCAACAGTCATTGGTATCCACAATTTCCTGATCGTATCGGGCATCCTGTTTACGCTTGGCGTGTTCGGCATCTTCCTGAACCGCCGCAACGTCATCATCATCCTGATGTCGATCGAGCTGATCCTGCTGTCGGTCAGCATCAACCTCGTCGCGTTTTCGGTTCATCTGCATGACCTGACGGGGCAGGTGTTCTCGATGTTCATTCTCACGGTCGCGGCGGCTGAAGCCGCCATCGGCCTTGCCATCCTCGTCGTATTCTTCCGCAACAAGTCATCGATTGCGGTTGAAGATATCAGCGCGCTGAAGGGATAATTTTCCATGGAATTCATTGCTGTATTCGCGCCGCTGATCGGCTGCCTCGCCGCCGCGCTCTTCGCCTGGAAAGAGGACGAAGAAGGCCACGGCCCCGCTCAGGTGCTGACCTGCGGGCTGATGATCCTCGCCGCCATCATTTCGGGCGCGCTGTTTTACCAGATCAACTTCAGCGCCACGATGGCGCCCAGCACGATCGTGCTGTTCAACTGGATTTCGTCTGGCACGCTGAACCTCA
>JADYYV010000101.1 GCA_020853455.1 Alphaproteobacteria bacterium
AGCAGCATCTCGAGCGCCTCCGTGCCCGATTTCGCCTTCAGCAGCACAAGATCGTCGCGCCGCAACAGCGCCTCGAGCGAGAGCAGGTTTTCCTCGAGGTCGTCGACAAGCAGGAAATGAACGGGACGCTTCGGCATTATCGCGCCCCCGCTTTTTTAAGGTATGCGGCAATTTCCTCAAGGCTCAGCACCTCGGCCTCGGGACAGGCCTGCAGGGCGGCCGCCGGCATGGCGGTCGTAAAGGCCGTGTCGGGGCGCTGCACCAGCCCGCGCCCGCCCGCGTCGATGATGGCGCGAAGCCCCCTGGCCCCGTCGTTGTTGCCGCCGGTCAGCACGACGCCGATCAGCCCGTCGCCATAGGCGTCGGCGGCGGTTTCAAACAGCACGTCGATCGACGGGCGCGAAAACAGCACGGCTTCGTCATTCGACAGCGATATATCCAGGCTGGGTTCCACCTGTAGATGATAATCGGGCGGGGCCAGATAAACAACACCGGGGCGTATGCTGTCCTTGTCTTCGCCTTCGCAGACGCGTATCTGGCATTTCGCCTGCAACAGTTCGGCCATCAGGTTGTTGCGGTCGGGAGGCACATGCACGACGATCAGCACGGGCAGCGCAAACCCCGCCGGCAATTCCGGCAGGATCACGGAAAGCGCGCCCAGCGCGCCCGCCGAAGCGCCGATGACGATAGCGGTTGGTTTTTCAATCGCCTGCGCCATTATGCACCTAACTTTTGATAAATCCGGTCGTCGCGCGAAAAATCGGCGAAGGCGTCGGAATGTTTTGAAAAGCGCAGGCTTTCCTTGCTGCCAAGGCCCAGGAATCCTTTGCGCCCCAGTGAATCGCGGAACAGTCCGATGGCGCGGTCCTGCAGCTCGCGGTCGAAATAGATCAGCACGTTGCGGCAGGAAACCAGGTGCATCTCGCCGAACACCGCGTCGGTCACAAGGCTGTGGTCGGAAAACAGCACGCGGCTGCGCAATGACTTGTCGAACGACGCGCCCCCGTAGGCCGCCGTATAGTAATCCGACAGCGACGATTTGCCGCCCGACAGCCGGTGGTTCTGCGTGAATTGCGGGATGCGGTCGATGCCGTAGATGCCGGCCTCCGCTTTCTCCAGCGCTTCGGGGTTTATGTCGGTTGCGTAAATCATCGCCTTTTCTTCCAGCCCTTCTTCGCGCAGCAGGATCGCCAGCGAATAGACCTCCTCGCCGCTGGAGCATCCGGCGACCCAGATTTTCAGCGACGGATAGGTGCGCAGATGCGGCACGACCTTTTCGCGGATCGCCTTGAAATAGGCCGGGTCGCGGAACATTTCGCTCACCTGCACGGTCAGGAAGGCCAGCAGTTCGCGCAAGACTGCGCCGTCGTGCAGCACCTTGTCCTGCAGCTGCGAAAACGACGCGCAACCGAAATGGTCGCGCGCCTGCGCCAGCCTGCGCTTGATCGACGCGGATGAATAATTGCGGAAGTCATAGTGATACTTGCGGAAGACAGCCTCCAGCAGCAGCCTGATCTCGATATCGTCGGTCTTTGCTGCGGGGACTTCGACTGTCATCGCGGCATCCAGACGCGGGCGAGCGACAGCAGTTTTTCGACGTCGAGCGGTTTCGCCATGTAATCATTGGCGCCCGCCTCCAGGCATTTTTCCTGGTCGTCCTTCATGGCCTTCGCCGTCAGCATGATGATGGGCAGCTTTTTCCACTGCGCGTTCTTGCGGATTTCGCGCGTGGCGGTCATGCCGTCCATTTCGGGCATCATGACGTCCATCAGGATCAGGTCGATTTTGCCGCCGGGCTTGTCCTGCGCCTTCTCCAGCGCGACCAGCGCCTCCTTGCCGTTGCGGGCGATCTGCACGATGGCGCCGCGCGGCTCGAAGATATTGGTGACGGCATAGACGTTGCGCACGTCGTCCTCCACGACCAGGATGCGGCGGCCCTCCAGCACGGCGTCGCGGTTGCGCGCCTGCTGCAGCATTTTCTGCTTGTCGGCCGGCAGCTCCGCCACCACCTGGTGCAGGAACAGCGTGACTTCGTCCAGCAGGCGTTCGGGCGATTTCGCACCCTTGATGATGATGGAATGCGAATATTTGCGCAGGCGCTGCTCCTCCTCCGCCGACAAATCGCGGCCGGTATAGACGATCACGGGCGGGAAGGAATAGGCGTCTTCGCGGCTGATGGTTTCCAAAAGCTGGTAGCCGGTCGCGTCCGGCAGCGTCAGGTCCAGCACCATGCAGTCGAAGGTCGAGCCCTTCAGCAGGTCGAGGCATTCGGCGGCGCTGCGCGCCCCGACGGTTTCGACGTCCTGCGATTTCAGCAGCTGGCCCACGGCATCCAGCTGCACCGCGTCGTCCTCCACGATCAGCACGCGGCGCATATGGGTGGCGAAGCGCGTCTCGAACCCTTTCAGCACGTCGGACAGCTCCCCGCGCTTGACGGGTTTCAGCATATAGCCGACCGCGCCCAGCGACAGCGCGGTCTGCGCGTAATCGGAGCCGGAGATGACATGCACCGGAATATGCCGCGTGCGCGCGTCCTGCTTCAGCCGGTCGAGCACGGACAGGCCGGAGTTATCGGGCAGCCCGACGTCAAGGATCACCGCGCTTGGCAGGTAACGCTTCGCCAGCAGCAGCGCTTCCGCCGCCGTATGCGCGATCAGGCACTGGAAATCCAGCTCGTGCGACAGGTCGAACAGGATTTTCGCGAAGGCCACGTCATCCTCGATCACCAGCAGCAGGCGGTTTTTCTGGTTCAGCGTTTCACGGTCGTCGAAGATCTGGCCCTCGCCATAGGAGCGCGGCACGGGCGCGGCTATGTCGCGCTCCGGCGGGGCGGCATCCGCGCCATAGGTCGTCAGCGGCTCCGCCTTCGGCACAAGGCCGGAATCGTAAATTTCGGGCAGCATCACGCTGAAGGTGCTGCCTTCGCCGTATTTGCTGGCCAGATGGATCGTGCCGCCCAGCAGCCGCGTCAGCTGGCGGGAGATGGAAAGGCCAAGGCCCGTGCCGCCGTATTTGCGGCTGATCGCGCTGTCGGCCTGCCGGAACGCCTCGAACACCAGCTGCTGCTGTTCGTCTGTGATGCCGATGCCGGTGTCGGTGACGGAGAACGCCACGCGCTCGTTGTCGGCGCGCGCGAAGGACAGCACGACCTTGCCTTTTTCCGTGAACTTGAACGCGTTGGAAAGCAGGTTTTTCAACACCTGCTCCAGCCGCTGGCGGTCGCTGACGATCATGATCGGGCAGCCGTTTTCGATGCGCGTCTCGAAATTCAGTTTCTTGTGCTGCGCAATCGGCTGGAACAGCCGGACAAGGTCGTCGAACATGCGGCTGACCGACATCTGTTCGGGGCGCACCTCCATATGGCCCGCCTCGATCTTCGACAGGTCAAGGATGTCGTTGATCAGCGTCAGCAGGTCGTTGCCGGACGACTGGATGGTCAGCGCGTATTTCACCTGCTCCTCGCTCAGGTTGCCGGCGGGGTTGTCGGCCAGCAGCTTGGCGAGGATCAGCGACGAATTCAGCGGCGTGCGCAGCTCATGCGACATATTGGCCAGGAAGTCGGATTTATAGCGGCTGGCCTGTTCCAGTTCCTGCGCCTTGGTCTGCACGATGGTTTTCGCGCGCGCAAGATCGTCGCGCTGCGATTCCAGCAGCGCGGTCTGTTCTTCCAGCTGGCTGTTGGTCTGCTCCAGCTCCGCCTGCTGCTGCTCCAGGCGCGTCTGGGATTCGCGCAGCGTGCGCCCCTGCTCCTCCAGCTCCTCGTTCGATACGCGCAACTCCTCGCTCTGCGCCTGCAATTCCTCGCCCTGGCGCTGCGTTTCTTCCAGCAGGTTCTGCAGGTGCGCGCGGTAATTGGCGGCGCGGATGGCGACGGCGACCGGCTCCGATACGCGCTCCAGCAATTCCCGCACCGTGTCGTCGAACTGGTCCATCACGCCCAGCTCATAAACGGCCTCGACCAGCATGTCGGACGCGGCGGGCGCGATCACCAGATGGCGCGGATCGCCGTGGCCGAGGCTCGACCCCAGCGCAAGGTATCCCGGCGGGATGTCGCGCACCATGAACACGCGGCGGTCTTTCGCCGCCTGCCCCAGCAGGCTTTCGCCGGGTTCAAACGCCAGCGGCGTCTGGCTGGCGGCGGGCAGGCCGTAGGTCGCGACGCGCCTGAAATGCGCGCCGTCCTTGGCGAAGAACGCGCCGACCTGCGCGCCGAAATATTCGGTGCAGAATTTCAGGATGTTCTCGCCCAGCTGTTCGACGCGCAGCTGGCCCGCCATCGCGTTTTGCAGCGCCAGTTCGCCCGCCTGCAGCCATTCGGCGCGGCGGCGTGCCCTGGCGGCGCGCGTCATCAGGGCCGCCATGATCATGGCAAGCAGCGCGCCGAAGCCGACGCTCAGGAAACCGCTGGTCTGCGCGACGCGGTATGCAGCGTGCATTTCCTCGATGCGCTGCATGCGGAAATTGCGCACCTTGTCCTGCATCTTGCCGACGATGTCGCGGGCGGCGTCCATCGCCACTTTGCCGCGGTTGGTTTTAACGACGGCGAGCGCGGCATCGAAACCCTGCGTGCGGCGCAGCTCGACGGTATCGCCCAGCTCGTCCATTTTGGATTTCACGTGCCCGCGCAGCACTTTCGCAAGCAGCGCGTCTTCTTCGTCGTCCCTGGCTTCGGTTTCAAGGATCTCGAGCCGTTCCTCGAGCGCGGTGCGCGCCTCGATATAGGGCTCCAGATAGGCGTCCTCGCCCGTCAGCACATAGCCGCGCTGGCCGGTTTCTGCATCTTTAAGTAGTAAAAGCAAGCCTGCCAATGCAACCAGCTTTTCATGCGTCTGCGCCACTTTCACGGCGTTGTCGTTTACCGTCTTGATGTTCATGTAGGAAATCGCGCCGCTGGCCGCGAAAAAAATAAGCGCCGCCACAAGACCGCCGGAGATCGTGAAATCGGCGCCGCTGTTTTTGGTGATGTTATTGATTTTGTTCATATGACCTCTGTCGAATGGTGCCGCGCAAGCGGCATGCTCTCTGGCTTCGGGCCGGTTCCCGAACAAGCCCCAGCCCAGCATAGCCCGTTTGAGAGCAGAATGTATAACGCCTATCGCAGCGCCGGGTTCCCGTAAAATATTGAAAAAATCAGTTATTTTTATTTTACGGAATAGAGGGGGCTTTTGGTTCCGGCGGAGAGAGCTGCCCTTTTCTGGGCGGGGGGAGAAGAATCCATTCATACAAATACCATAACATATAATTGCGTAAAACGCAACATCTTTTTTCCCGTATAACCGTTTGCCGCCTCCCCCGCCAGCCGCTATGGTGGCCATAATCAAAATTTAGGGATGCGGGATGGCCGATGTGATTTCCACATTGTTGTCGCAAATGACTCTGGACGAGAAAATCGGCCAGCTGAACCTCGTCATCACGGGCGATGCCGTGACGGGCGCGACGGTGTCCGAAGGCGTGGAGCAGAAAATCGCCTGCGGCGCGGTCGGCGGCATGTTCGGCGTTTACGGCGCAACGCCGGTGCGCGCGCTGCAGACGGTCGCCCTCGAAAAAACGCGGCTGAAAATTCCGCTGATCTTCGGCCTCGACGTCATTCACGGCCACCGCACCATCTTCCCCATCCCGCTCGGCCTGTCGTGTTCGTGGGATATGGCGATGATTGAAAATATCGCGCGGCTGTCGGGCGAGGAAGCGGCGGCGGAGGGGCTGCACTGGGTCTTCTCCCCGATGGTCGATATCACGCGCGATGCGCGCTGGGGCAGATGCGCCGAAGCGGCGGGCGAAGACGCTTATCTCGGTTCGCGCATCGCAGCATCGATGGTGCGCGGGTATCAGGAAAACGGCGATAATTCGCTGCTGGCCTGCGTGAAGCATTTCGCGCTTTACGGCGCGGCGGAGGCCGGGCGCGATTACCACACGGCGGATATGAGCCGGCTTGCGATGTTCGAGCAGTATTTCCCGCCGTATAAGGCCGCCGTCGATGCGGGCGTGGCGAGCGTCATGAGTTCGTTCAACGACGTCGAAGGCATTCCCGCGACCGGCAACAAATGGCTGCTGACCGATGTGCTGCGCAAGCAATGGGGTTTCGACGGTTTTGTGGTGTCCGATTACACCAGCGTGAACGAAATGACCGATCACGGCATGGGCGATTTGCAGACCGTATCCGCGCTGGCATTGAAAGCCGGATTGGACATGGACATGGTCGTCGAAGGGTTCCTGACCACGCTGAAAAAATCGCTGACGGAAGGAAAAGTTTCCGAAGACGACATCACCGCCGCCTGCGCCCGCATTTTGCGCGCAAAGCAGAAACTGGGATTGTTCGATAACCCGTTTAAAAACCTGCGCGATGAATCGCCCAAGGAAATCATCCTGTCGCCCAAGCACCGCGCCGCCGCGCGCGATGCGGCCGCGCGGTCCTGCGTGCTGCTGAAGAACAACGACAATATCCTGCCGCTCGCCCGCGACGCCAAAATCGCGCTGATCGGCCCGCTGGCGGATGACAGGCGCAACATGCAGGGCACCTGGAGCATCGCGGGCAACTGGGAAGACTGCGTCTCGGTGCTGCAAGGCATGAAAAACGCGGCACCCGCCGCCGATATGTCCTATGCCCTTGGCGCGAATATCACCAATGATCCGAGGATTGCAGCGAAGGCGAAGGTGTTCGGCGAAAAAGTCATCATCGACCCGCGCCCCGAAAGCGAACTGATTGCGGAGGCTGTGCGCGCCGCCGAACA
>JADYYV010000102.1 GCA_020853455.1 Alphaproteobacteria bacterium
ACTCCACCATATCGGTGCGGCCCGATGATACGGCATCCTGCATCGGCTTGGTCATTGTCGTGCGGTCGGGTTTCAGGGCAAGCAGCGCCGCCAGCTGTTCCGTGCCTTCCACGCGCACGGCAAGGCGCAACTGGCCTGCGGGCGTTTCAGTGTTAAAGGCATCGGGGAGTGTCATCGCGGTCCCTGCTGTAAATATTGAGATAATTTACGGCGTGACAGCGCGAATGTCAATTCTTATGTCAAATATTAACCGATTGATTACAATGGGCTTTTTACGCAGACGATGTTCTTGCTGACGAAATTCTGGCCCCAGATGTTCTCCTGCTTGGCGAAGAAGTTTTTCGGGGTGTAGAGCGGCGGATAGTGCAAATGCCACATATAGCCGATCTGGGTCAGGAATTTATGCAGGCTCTCGCTCTTGTCGGCGCGGTCGTCCTCGAGGTAGAGAATAGGGCTGCAGCGTTTGATGGTGTCCACCGCCCCGCGCAGCACTTCTTCCTCGAAACCCTCGACATCGATCTTGATGAGCCCGACATTTTGATAGTTGAAGCTGTCGAGCGTCTGCACCTTCACATCGATCGACCCGTTCGATTTGCTGGTCGTGCCGATGGAAAAGCCGCCGAAATTGTTCACTTCGTCATAGCGTATCTTGGGCATCACGGTCATGCCCGCGCGGCTGGCGAGCGCGATATTGTGGCATTTGCCCCTGATGTTATGCTTCAGAAGCTCAAAGACTTCCGGCTGCGGTTCGAACGCTTCGACCGTGAAACCGGAATGTTCCAATGCCTGTGAAATGGCGCCGATATTCGCGCCGATATCCAGCACCAGCTTATCTTTGCCCGCTTTATGCGCCAGGCTGACGACATACTCGGTTTCTTCGGGATTATATTCTCCGTAATGCAGGAAAGACTGGCCGATGTAACGGTCGGTGTTAAAGAACGACACCTTGCCGTAACGACCGTTCACGGAACCGATATGGCTGGCCTGCGGCTGCGGTTCGGCGCTCATCCGGTCAGTTTCTCTTTCACCCAGCCGCTGGCCTTGGAAAAGTCCAGCTGGCCCGCATATTTGGTTTTCATTTCCGCCATGACGCGTCCCATGTCTTTCAGGCCGGCAGCGCCCATGTCCTTCAGCAAACCGTCGATGACTTTCTTGACTTCGTCTTCGGTCAGCTGCTTGGGCATGAAGCCTTCGATGATGCGGATTTCGGTTGCTTCGCGGTCGGCCAGGTCCTGCCGTTTGCCAAGCTCGTACATCTTGATCGACTCCTGCCGCTGCTTGATCATCGATGCCATCATGGCAAGGATTTCGTCATCCTTGATGCCGTCCCAGTTGCCCTTGGAACGCGCGGCGATGTCGCGGTCTTTCATGGCAGCGATGATTAGACGTAATGTGCCGACAGTCGGCTCGTCCTTGGCGAACTGCGCCTGCTTGAGCCGTTCCGAAAACTCGTTCCTGAGCATTGTTTTTACCTGCTTTTTAATGGCATCGATCTGGCATGTATGCTATTCCAAGCACTACAATATTACAACACGCCAAAAAGTCAGGGAAAATCATGTTTTCACCCCAGGTGCCCCCTCACGCACCCGCGGTTCTTGTGCTGGCCGATGGCAGCGTCCATTGGGGCAAGGGGATTGGCGCGCCGGGTACGACGGGCGGGGAGGTCTGCTTCAACACCTCGATGACCGGCTATCAGGAAATCATGACCGACCCGTCCTATGCCGGCCAGATCATCACCTTCACCTTCCCCCATATCGGCAACGTCGGCACGAATGACGACGATCAGGAAGCGGCAGCGCCGTTTGCCAAGGGTGTCATCCTGCGCGCCGACATCACCGGACCTTCCAGCTATCGTTCCGAAACGCATTTCAACGAATGGCTGATCGAAAATAACCTGACCGGCATTTGCGGCGTCGATACCCGCGCGATCACCCACCATCTGCGCGAACACGGGTCGCAGAACGGCATCATCCATTTCTTCGGCTCTGAAAAAATCAACCTCGACGACCTGAAGCAGCAGGCGCGCGCCCTGCCCGACATGAACGGGCTTGATATCGCAAAAACCGTCAGCACGAAAAACATTTACGCATGGACCGAAGGCGGCTGGGACGCGAAGGCGGCGAAATTCCAGACACCGGCGGAAACCTATTACCATGTCGTCGTCGTGGATTACGGCGTGAAGCGCAACATCCTGCGCCGGCTGTGCGAGCGCGGCATGCGCCTGACCGTCGTGCCCTGCGATACCTCCGCCGAAGACATCCTCGCCCTGCGCCCCGACGGCGTGTTCCTGTCGAACGGCCCCGGCGACCCTGCGGCGACCGGCGTTTATGCGGTTCCCGTGATCCAGAAAATCCTGCAGTCGGAAAAACCGATCTTCGGCATCTGCCTTGGCCACCAGATGCTCGCGATTGCGCTTGGCGGCAAGACGGAGAAATTCGCCTTCGGCCATCGCGGCGCAAACCATCCCGTGAAAAACCTCGAAACCGGCAAGGTGGAAATCACCAGCCAGAACCACGGTTTCCATGTCATGCCCGCAACGCTGCCCGAAAATGTCAGCGTGACGCATATCAGCCTGTTCGACGGCTCGAACGAGGGCCTGCGCGTGAAGGACAAGCCGGCGTTTTCGGTGCAGTACCACCCCGAAGCCTCGCCCGGCCCGCAGGACAGCGATTACCTGTTCGATAATTTCGTGACACTGATCAAGGGACAGAGCCAGCCGCTGCAGTCCGACAAGGGCATCAAGAAATCCGCATGACGGCAAACGCCGCCTTGCGGCCCCCATTCGCCTGGCAGCAAACACATATCTCCGCCCTGTTCTGCGCGGCGCTTTTCGTATCCGCCGCCGCCATGTTCATGCTGCAGCCCATGACGGGCAAGATGCTGCTGCCGCTGGTTGGCGGCACGCCGTCCGGCTGGATCGTCGCGATGGCGTTTTTCCAGCTGGCGCTGCTGGCCGGTTACGCGCTCGCCAATATCTGCGCCCGTTTTTCGCCGCGCATTCATGGCATCGCTTTTGTCGCGGCACTGGCGCTCGGCGGTTTTTTCCTGCCGGTCCATTTGTCGCAGCCCGAAGGCGCGGCGGACGCATGGATGGTCATGAAGATTCTGGCGGCAAGCGTCGGCGTGCCCTTCGTTGCGCTGGCGATGGCATCATCGACCTTGCAGCGTCTTTTCACGGCATCGGGCCACAGCGCGGCGGGCGACCCGTATTTCCTGTATGCCGCCAGCAATCTTGGCAGTTTCTCAGGTCTGTTGCTTTACCCGTTGCTGGCGGAAAAACTGCTGACGATACCGGAACAGGCGCAGTTGTGGCTTGGCGGCTATGTCGCCCTGATCGCCCTGACGGCGATCTGCATCGGGCGCGCGAAATCGATGCCTGCCACCGCCTATGTCAAGCCTGCGCCGCTGGCGGCGGGCATCCGCTGGCGCTGGATTTTATTCGCCTTCATTCCGTCCAGCCTTATGATGGGCGTCACGACGCAGATCACAACCGCGATTATCGCAGCGCCGCTGCTCTGGGTATTGCCGCTCGGCATTTACCTGCTGACCTTCGTGCTGGCCTTTGGCAAGGTGTCGCCCCTGCGCCTCGCGCTTGTCGAAAAGCTGCACCCGATGGCGGTCTGCCTTGGCTTCGGCCTGATTTTTATCGCGACCGTTTCGCTGGATGCGCCGTGGCTGATCATGGCGTTGTTGCTGGCATGTTTCGGCGTGGTCGCGCTTGCGTTCCACATGAAACTGGCCGCGCTGCGCCCGCTGGATGACGGACAGCGGCTGACCGATTATTACCTGATGATCGCGCTGGGCGGCGCGCTGGGCGGGATGCTGAACGCCTTTATCGCGCCGGTGATATTCGACCGGCTGCTGGAATTTCCGCTGGTGCTGGCGGCATCACTGCTGCTTCATCCGGGCCTGCGCGCAAGGCTTGTCCGGCATGACCTTGTTTCCGTCTGTACCGGCGGCCTCGGCCTGATGGTTTGGGCGCTTATGCGTCACCACGGTATCGGCGCGCCCGCCTTCCTGGAAGTTTTTCTGGTGACCCTGTTTGTGGCGGCGCTGCGCAACCCGCGCTTCGCCCTGGCCGGCTGCCTGCTGGTCATGATGCTGCCCTATGCCGTGCCGCGCGACGGTCAGGGCGGCATGTATCAGCGCAACTTCTTCGGGCTGCTGCATGTGTATGAACGTCATTTCACGATGGATGGCGAAAAATACGATATTCGTTATTTCGGCCACGGCACGACGCTGCACGGCCTGCAATCGCTCGACCCCGATATTGCCGAGGTGCCGACCGCCTATTTCTCGCATAGCGGGCCGGTGGGCGACATTTTCGGCACGCTCAAGCCGAAGAATGTCGCCGTTATGGGGCTTGGCGCGGGCACGCTCGCCTGCCATCACGCGCCCGACCGTTCCTTCACATTTTTTGAAATCGATCCTGCCGTCGTCAAAATCGCGAAGGATAATTTCACTTTCCTGAGTTCCTGCCCCGGCAAAACGCCGCATCGCATTTTCACGGGCGACGGGCGCCTTGAGCTTGCCAAGCTGAAGGGCGAGAAATTCGACCTCATTATCCTCGACGCGTTTTCATCCGACATGGTGCCGGTGCATCTGATTTCGGTGGAAGCGATCGAAATGTATAAAACGCTGCTGACCGAAAACGGCATGCTGGCCTTTAACATTTCCAACAATTACGTCAGCCTTGCCGCGACGCTGGCGGCAGGCGCCAGGGCCGCAGGCATGCAGCCGCGATATAAATATTACGACTTCATCGACCCGCCCATGTTTTTCCCCAGCAACTGGCTGCTGATGGCGCGCACGGGCGTTGATATGACGGCGTTACGCGAACAAGGATGGGTGCCGCCGCTGCAAGACGGCGAGCGCGCCTGGACGGACAATTATTCGAATATAATCGGGATCATGAGGTTTTAAATGGCACAAAAAGACGCGAATTCGACGATCGTGACGCTGGCTGTCTTCAGCTTCACCCTTTTCCTCTCCGCTTCGCTTATGTTCTCTGTCCAGCCGATGGCGGGAAAAATGCTGCTGCCGCTGGTGGGCGGCACACCGGCGGGCTGGATCGTCGCTATGGCGTTTTTTCAGGTCATGCTGCTGGCGGGATACCTGATCGCCCATGCGCTGTCGAAATTCCCGTCGCAAAAGCATGGCATCGCCTATGTCGCGGCGCTGCTTGCCGGTGTCGTGTTCCTGCCCGTCGCCCTTGACCATGCCGTTGGTTCCGGTTCTATCCCCGAAGCCGGCCGCATTTTCCTGTTGCTGACGCAGGCGCTGGCCGTGCCGTTCATCGCGCTGTCGGCGACGTCATCCACATTGCAGCGTCTTTTCATGAATACGCGCCACGGCTCGTCCGGCGATCCCTACTTCCTTTACGCCGCCAGCAACCTCGGCAGTTTTGCCGGATTGCTGCTCTATCCGCTGCTGGTCGAGCCGCAACTGACGCTCGCGCAGCAGGCGCAGTATTTTACGGGCGGCTATGCGCTGCTGATCCTGCTGGCCGCCACATGCGTCTGGTTTGCGCGCGGGCCGGACAAAAAAGCCGCCATGCCCGCCGCAACGGAAGTCGGCATCGCCGCAACCGGCAAACGCCAGCTGGAATGGCTTGCGCTCGCTTTTATCCCGTCCTGCCTGCTGATGGGCGTGACAACCTACATTACCTCCGACGTTATCTCCGCGCCGCTGGTGTGGATTTTGCCGCTTGCGTTGTATCTGCTCACCTTCGCCATCGCCTTCAGCAGCAAGCCCATCGTATCGCTGCGCGTGATGGAGGCGCTGCAACCTTATACGATCTGTCTTGCCGTCATCGTTATCTCGCTGCTGGGCGCAAAATGGCTGTTCAGCTGGCCGGGCGTTGCTTTTTATATTACCGTCTTTACACTGGTTGCGCTTGCCTGCCACGCGCGCCTTGCCAGTCTGCGGCCGCTCAATGACGGACGGCAGCTGACT
>JADYYV010000103.1 GCA_020853455.1 Alphaproteobacteria bacterium
CCGCAGGCCGCGTGCCGGTCGATATTCAGGCGCTGGGCGTCGATTTCCTGACGCTGTCCGCGCATAAAATGGGCGGGCCGCAGGGCGTCGGCTGCCTTGTGATCGCCAACTGCCTCAACGTCGCGCCGCAAATACTGGGCGGCAATCAGGAAAAGAATTTGCGCGCGGGCACCGAAAACCTTGCGGGCATCGCGGGTTTCGGCCGCGCGGCCGAACTGGCCGATATCGAAAAATACCACAAGCTGGGCGTATTGCGCGACCGGCTGGAAAGAGACCTGCTTGCCCTCGCCCCGAACCTCAAGATTTTCGGCTTCGATGCGCCGCGCGTGCACAACACCAGCATGTTCGCGCTGCCGGGCGCAAGCTCCGAAACGCAATTGATCGCGCTTGATCTTGCGGGTATCTGCGTCTCGAACGGCTCGGCGTGCTCCAGCGGAACTGTAAAAATTTCGCACGTGCTGAAGGCGATGGGCGCGACGGACGCCGAAGCAGGATCATCCTTGCGCGTCAGCCTCGGCTGGAACACGACGGAAAAGGATGTCGATTATTTCCTGACGAAATGGAGCGAGATGTACAACCGAGTAAAATCGCGCCTCGGTTAATCCCGCGTCTCTCGTCATCCCCGCGAATGCGGGGATCCAAGGTAGAAAATGCAAAAACAATTCTACGTTTATATTTTAACGAACAAAGTCAACGGCACTCTTTACGTAGGAATGAGCAACGACATCATCCGGCGGATTTATAAACACAGGCAAAAGCTTGTTGAGGGATTTAGCAAGAAATACTCCCTCGACCAGCTGGTTTATTACGAATGCTTCAATACAGCGATGGACGCGATACAACGCGAAAAACAGGTCAAGAAATGGAACAGGGCATGGAAGTTGAAAACGATTTCCGCTTTCAATCCGGACTGGAAGGATTTATATACTGAAATTACCGGACAAGACGGCGAAGGCGCACTTGTGACTGATGCTGTTGGATCCCCGCCTTCGCGGGGATGACGAGAGAAGAACACAGATACACGGGGATGACGAGGGAGTAGAAAAAATGCCAAAAATGACCTTCATCGAAAAAGACGGCAATCCGCTGGAAGTGGACGCGCCCAACGGCCTTTCGGTCATGGAAATTTCACACAAGCACGGCGTGGATATCGAGGGCGCGTGCGGCGGCTGCCTTGCCTGCGCGACCTGCCATGTGGTTGTGCATCCCGACTGGTACGGCAAGCTGGCGGAGAAAAAGGACGAGGAAGACGACATGCTCGACCTCGCCTTCGACCTCAAAAAAACCTCCCGCCTTGGCTGCCAGATTTTGATGAGCGACAAGCTGGACGGCCTGGTCGTGGCATTGCCCGGCGCGAAAGCGCCGTGGGAAGAGTGACAGCCCACAGATGTCATCCCCGCGAAAGCGGGGATCCCGGCGGCTTTATGTGCCCTGCCAATCCCTGAGATCCCCGCTTTCGCGGGGATGACGGCTGTGTTTAGCTTTTAAACCTCACCTCGAACACCAACCCCGTCGGCTGGTTATCCGACAGCGCAATTTCCGCGCCGTGCATGTCGGCGATGGATTTGACGATGGCGAGGCCGAGGCCGCTGCCGGAGGATACCGATTTCTGGCCCTTGAAGAAACGCTCGAACACCTTGTCCTTCATCGTATCGGAAATGCCGGGGCCGGTATCGGTGACGCGCAAGACCGTACCGCGCGGGTCGGAGGACAGCGACACTTTCACCTCGCCGTTGTCGGGGGTGAATTTCAGCGCGTTGACGATGATGTTGCGTACAAGAATGGAAAGCCCCTGCGCCGAGCCTGATACGATATTCGCGGGCGCAATATCGGTCGCCAGGCGCCGTCCCTGCCACGAAGTGAAGCGCATCAGTTCATCGGTTTCGCGTTTCACAAGCGCGGACAGATCGACAGGCGCGTGTTCGCTCTTGTCCGACTGCACGCGGCTGAAGGCGAGCAGGCTATCGACCATGCTGGCCGCGCGGTCGATGGCGCCCAGCAGGTTGGCAAAACCCGCCTGCCCCTCCACCGTGAATGTTTCCGATTTTTCGATGACCTGTGCCTGCGTCTTGATTGCGGCCAGCGGCGTGCGCAATTCATGCGCGGCGTTATCCGTGAATTCCTTTTCGCGGCGGAAACTGTCGGAGACGCGGGCGAACAGGCGGTTCAGCGCGCTCAACAGCGGCTGCACCTCCTGCGGGATCGTGGCATCGACGATAGGCGTCATGTCATTCACGTCGCGGGTATCGACCTGGCTGGATATGGCCACCAGCTGTTTCAGGCTGCGCGCCGCGCCCCACCAGACAAGGTACATCGCGGCGACAAGAAACAGGATCGCCGGTACAAGCAGGCAGAGGATCAGCTGCCGCATCATTTCGTAGCGGATGCCGTAACGGTTGCCGACTTCGACGATGTGGCCTGTTTCACTGCTGGCCAGCACGAAAATACGCCACCTTTTTCCGTCAATCTTTCGATCGTAATAGCCGGGCGCGAGCGGCGCGTTTTCCAGCCCGTCGATGAAGGACGACCGCGCGACCATCTTGCCGTTCTCGAAAATGCGGAACATGATCTTGCGTTCATATTTATGCTGCGGCTTCGCGGCCGGGTCGTCGCCGAGATTTTCATCGACGCTGAAAATGCCCTGCTTGGTCAGGTGATCGATTTCGCGCGCGTATTGCGCCAGAGTCGCGTCATAAACCTCGTCCACTTCGGTATAGATATATGCCATGCCCGCCGACCAGATCAGCAGGCTACAAATCACCAGCGGCACGCTGACGATGCGGAAAAACGCTCTGCGCAACGATGTTTGCTTGTTCATTTTTCCACCGTATAACCCACGTTGCGGATTGTTTTCACGAAATCCTTGCCCAGTTTGCGCCGAAGCGCCGAGATATGCACTTCGATCGTGTTGCTGCCGATATCCTCGGAATTCCAGTCGTAAATCTGGCTTTCGATCTGCGCCCTGCTGATGACGCGGCCGATATTGGCCAGCAGGATTTCGGCGATCGCCAGTTCGCGCCCCGACAGCGGCACGGGCTTGCCGTCTTTCTCGACCGTCTTGGCGGCGGTATCGAGCGTGATGCCGTGATGCCGCACGACCGGCGAGGTGCGGCCCTGAGAGCGGCGGATAAGGGCGGAGGCGCGCGCCAGCAATTCATCAAGATCGAACGGCTTGACAAGATAATCATCGCCGCCGGCGTTCAGACCCTCGATCTTGTTATGGACCGTATCGCGCGCGGTCAGGAACAGGCAGGGAATATCGTTGCCGTCGCGGCGCAGCGCGGCCAGGAATTCCAGCCCCGACTGGCCCGGCAGATTTATGTCGAGTACGATCAACGCATATGGATTTGTCTTGATGGCAAGCGCGGCATCCTCCGCCGATTTCACCCAGTCGACGGCATGCGCGATGGCAAGGCCAGAAGCCGTCGCCTTTCCCAGCATGTCATCGTCTTCGACAAGCAATACGCGCATGTTTTCCCTGCATATTTTTACTGCCGCAAATGTAGCCTATTCCGCGCCGGATACAAGACGGGCTCGGGACAATATTTTACGAACCTGAAGCGAACCTGAAGACGGAAACCGCCCTGTTTAAAGACCTGCGCCCTTCAGGCTGGCTTCAGACGATAGCGGCATAAATGCACCATATCCGAGGGAAACGATTCTGTCGTTATGAATGCAGGATGCCGTGAAAATACGCCTTAAAAACCCGCCGTCGACGACGCTGCTGTGCCTGATCGTGGCCGTCTATCTGTCCTTGTTCTGCAACGTCGCCTTCGTGATGAAGGCGCTGGCGATACTGAAGGCGCAGGACGAAGTGAGCGCGCTGTTCGTGGTCTCGCTGCCGCTGGTGATGGTGGCGGCGATGAACCTGTTCCTGCTGCCGCTGTCGTTCCGGCCGCTGCTGAAGCCTGCGCTGGCCATCGTTATTCTGGTGTCTGCGGTCTTTAATTATGCGTCCTACAGCTATGGCGTGATTTTCGACGGCGCGATGTTCACCAATATTTTTGAAACGAACGCGTCGGAGGCGGAAAGCTACCTGAACGGCACGCTGATCGCGGTTCTTCTGATGACGGGCTTTATACCGGCAATCCTGCTGGCGATGGTGGAGGTGAAACAACAGCCCCTGCGCCGCGAGCTTGCGCAGAAATCCGTCTCGCTCGTCGTCACCCTTGCGGTGGTCGGCGTGATGGGGATTTTGAACTACAACGATTACGCCGTGATCGGCCGCAACAACAAAAGCATCATCAAGACGGTCGTGCCGCTTTACCCGTTCAAAAAACTGGCGCAGGTTTTTTATGCGCGCAACCTTGAAACGGCGCCGGAATACAAACAGCTTGCGCCGGACGCGAAACGCGCCCCCGCCCCCGCCGGACAGAAGAAAAAGCTGGTCGTCATGCTGCTGGGCGAAACGCAGCGCGGCATGAATTATTCGCTGAACGGCTATGCGCGCAAAACCAACGAATACACGGAAAAACAGGGCGTGGTGTCGTTCCAGAACGTGACGTCCTTCGGCACTTCGACGGCGATTTCCGTGCCCTATATCTTCTCCCTGATGCCGCATCAATATGACGGCGACGACGAGCCGTACCGCGACAACGTGCTGGATGCCATCCAGCGCGCGGGCGTCAAGGTGCTGTGGCGCGAAAACGACAGCGGCTGCAAAAAGGCCTGCAAAAACGTCGATTACGTCGACCTGCGCGAAAAATACAAAGCCGACAAAACGCTCTGCCCGCATGGCGACTGCTATGACAGGGTGTTTAACGTGGAACTGGATAAAATGCTGCCCGATCTTGCGCCCGAAGACACGTTGATCGTCTTCCACCTCGAAGGCGCGCACGGGCCGTCATACTGGGAACGCTACCCGGCCGAATTCCGCCGCTTCGCGCCCGACTGTCCCAGCAGCGACATCCAGAACTGCGGCCGCGAAGAACTGCTGAACACATACGACAACACCATTCTTTATTCCGACCATGTGATGGCGGGCATCATCGACATGCTGAAAAAAGCGTCCGGCGACTGGGATACGGAACTGGTTTTCCTGTCCGATCACGGTGAATCGCTGGGCGAAAACGGCCTTTACCTCCATTCCTTCCCGCGCAGCATCGCGCCTGTGGAACAGACGCATGTTCCCTTCATCTACTGGTCGCCGACCGCCGGTTCGGATGCCTGCCTTGCGCGCCAGGCGGCGGTGTCGGTGCATGACCGCATCAACCTTTCCGATACGCTGATGGGGATGACGGGCGTGCAGACGGCAAACTACGACGCCGCCCGCGATATCCTGCTGCCGTGCCGCAAAGCCGCCGCAGTCGCTTCATCCACGGACGCACCCGACAGGCAATAGACATAGCACGGCCGGCTATTATTCATATTTTCGCGCCCGCATTATTTTTTTGACTCATTCCAGATTTTGGTCTATCCCATTTTATATGGATCAAAAACTCGACACCCTTTTGCGCAAGCATAACCTGAGCGTGACCGCGGCGCGGAAGGCTGTTTTGAACGCGGTGATGAAGTTTCCGCATTCGGATGCCGACACGCTTTATAAACACGCGCGCAAAATATCGGGCACGCTGTCGAAGCAGGCCGTGTATGACAATTTGCGCACGCTGGCCGAAAAAGGCATCGTGCGCACCATCCAGCCGATGGGCCATTCCGCGCTGTTCGAAATCGACCATCAGGACAACCACCATCATATCGTCTGCCGTTCCTGCGGCATGACGACGGATGTGCATTGCAAGCACGGCGCGGCGCCCTGCCTGACGCCCGCCGAATCCATGGGCTTCGTTCTTGACGAAGCCGAAGTCGTATTCTGGGGAATTTGCCCCGGCTGCCAAACCAAAACATCACGTAAAAAAGGGAGATAGTTTTATGACCGAAGCAAAATGCCCCGTCATGCACGGCAAGAAAAGCGAACATCGCGGCGGCCGCACCAACCGCGACTGGTGGCCCAAGCAGCTGGATATCCGCGCGCTGAACCAGCACGTGCCGCAATCCTGCCCGATGGGGAAAAGCTTCGACTACGCGAAAGAATTCAAGACGCTCGATCTCGACGCGCTGATCAAGGATTTGCACGCGCTGATGACGGATTCTCAGGACTGGTGGCCGGCGGATTTCGGGCATTACGGCGGGTTGTTCATCCGCCTTGCCTGGCACAGCGCGGGCACCTACCGCGTGACCGATGGCCGCGGCGGTGCTGGCGGCGGGCAGCAGCGCTTTGCGCCCCTCAACAGCTGGCCGGATAACGCGAACCTCGATAAAGCGCGCCGCCTGCTGTGGCCGATCAAGCAGAAATACGGCAAAAAAATCTCGTGGGCGGACCTGTTCGTGCTGGTCGGCAACGTGGCGCTGGAATCGATGGGTTTCAAGACCTTCGGTTTTGCTGGCGGCCGCGCCGACCAGTGGGAGCCCGAAGAACTGTATTGGGGCCCCGAAGGCACGTGGCTGGGTGACGAGCGTTACAGCGGCGAACGCGAATTGCAAAACCCGCTGGGCGCCGTGCAGATGGGCCTGATCTACGTCAACCCCGAAGGCCCGAACGGCAACCCCGATCCCCTCGCCTCCGCGCGCGATATCCGCAGCACCTTCGCCCGCATGGCGATGAACGACGAAGAAACCGTCGCGCTGATCGCAGGCGGCCATACATTCGGCAAGACGCATGGCGCGGGCGATCCCTCCCTGCTGGGTCCCGAGCCGGAGGGCGAGACGCTGGAGCGTCAGGGCCTCGGCTGGATCAGCAAGCACGGCAAAGGCCACGGCGCGGACGCCATCACCGGCGGCCCCGAAGTGACATGGAGCCAGACGCCCACGAAATGGAGCAACCATTTCTTCGACAACCTGTTCAAATACGAATGGGAACTGACCAAGAGCCCCGCAGGCGCGCAGCAATGGCAGGCGAAAAACGCGCCCGCCGATATCCCCGATGCGCATGACCCGTCGAAAAAACATGTGCCGACGATGCTGACATCGGATCTTGCGCTGCGCTTTGACCCGGCATACGAAAAAATCTCCCGCCGCTTCCTTGCGAACCCCGAGCAGTTCGCGGATGCGTTTGCGCGCGCGTGGTTCAAGCTGACACATCGCGACATGGGCCCCGTCACCCGCTATCTTGGCCCGCTGGTGCCCAAGGAAGTGCTGATCTGGCAGGATTATATTCCGCCCGCGAACCATCCGCTGATCGACGCGAATGACATCGCCGCGCTGAAAGCGAAAATTCTGGCGAGCGGCCTGTCCGTTGCGCAGCTGGTTTCCACCGCATGGGCGTCGGCATCGACCTTCCGCGGATCGGACAAACGCGGCGGCGCGAACGGCGCGCGCATCCGCCTTGCTCCGCAGAAAGATTGGGAAGTCAACAACCCCGCAGGATTGTCGAAAGTTCTGGCGACACTCGAAAACATCCGCAAGGATTTCGGCAAGCCCGTTTCGCTGGCCGACCTGATCGTGCTGGGCGGCACGGCGGCTGTTGAAAAAGCGGCCAAGGACGGCGGCACGGAAGTAAAAGTCGGCTTCGCCCCCGGCCGCATGGACGCGTCGCAGGAACAGACGGATGCGGAATCTTTCGCGCCGCTGGAACCCGCGGCTGACGGTTTCCGCAACTACCTGCGCGGCCCGCAGCTGATGCCGTTCGAGGAATCGTTGATCGACCGCGCGCAGCTGCTGACCCTGACCGGCCCCGAACTGACGGTGCTGGTGGGCGGCTTGCGCGTGCTGGGCGCGAATGCCGGCGGTGCGGCGCACGGCGTGTTCACAAACAAAACCGGCGTGCTGACCAATGATTTCTTCGTCAACCTGCTCGACATGAACACGGGCTGGGAAGCGTCGCGCACGGCGGAAGGCGTTTATGAAGGCATCGACCGCAAGGCCAACAAGGTGAAATGGACCGGCACCCGCGCCGATCTCGTCTTCGGCTCGAACTCTCAATTGCGCGCATTGGCGGAAGTTTATGCCAGCGCGGACGCGAAAGAGAAATTCGTGCAGGATTTCGCCGCCGCATGGACGAAAGTGATGGAACTCGACCGCTTCGACCTCGCCCGTTAAGGGCGGGGCGGCGGCCGCATTGGATTTTTACAAGTCATCGTCATCCCCGCCTTGCGCGGGGATGACGGCTTTTTTTTGTGGGAATGACCCAAAAACTACCAGTACGAAACTTAGCTCACTTCGGTGCTTTGGTGTTCGCGTTGGACGGCTTGATGTCGTATTTGACGCGCATCGCCATGTTGTAACCGTCGATGATTTCCTTGGGCGTGCAGCCGGGTTCGAATTCGACCGATACATGCGGCAGGTGGATGACGAGCGGCTGGAGCGAGCTTTCCATCAGCTCGGCAAAGTTGCGTGCGGCATTGCGGATGTTGAACCCGCCTTCGGGCGTGAATTCGATCACGTGTTCGCTGTCGCCGTCCACCTTGTCGCCTCCCCCTTTTTTGCCGCCCTTGGCCATACTTCTCCTTCAACACCTGAAAACAGGAACCTATTCCCGCCATTTTAGTGTAACAGGGTGGGCTAAAGGAAACGTTAAAGAATCCAAACAACTGATAAAATTCAGCAATTCATATTTATTCTGCGGTCTTTCGCCTCCGCAGGATTGCACCAAGCGCGGTTTCCATGCGGTGCCAGATCATGACAGTGCCGGTGCCAAGCACGATCAGCAGCCAGCTTTGCACGCCGAGCGCCTGCGTGCCGAACAATTCCTGCAGCCATGGCAGGTCGCAGAAAGCGAGCTGCAAAACGATGGTGGCGGCGGTGGCAAGCGTGACGGGCATGTAATGCCTGAGCCAGCCAGCCGCGCGCGCCGTGCGCAGCGGGAAGAGGCTCCAGAGATACCAGACCTGAAACCCGATCAGGGCATTGACGGCGGCGGTGCGCGCCCCTGCCTCCCCCAGCGACGGGGCAAGCCCGCGGAAGACGGCGATGGTGCCAAGCGCGATCAGCAGGATATGAAAGACGAGCGACAAAATTTTCCGGCGGCTGAAAAACGGCTCGCCCTGCGCGATCGGCGGCACATCCATCGCGTCCTTGTGATGCGGCGCGAAAGCAAAGGCGAGCGATAGCGTCACCGATGTCACGGTATTGACCCACAATATCTGCAAAGGTGTGATCGGCAGCGACAGCCCCGCAAGCAGCGACAACAGCAGCGACAGGCCTTCGGCAAAGTCGGTGACAAGCATGAACTGGATGGTATAGCGCAGGTTGCGGTAAATATTGCGCCCTTCCTCGACCGCGGCTGCGATGCTGGCG
>JADYYV010000104.1 GCA_020853455.1 Alphaproteobacteria bacterium
ATCGGTCGCCAGATCATTCATGCTCAAGCTCCATCCGCTTGACGGCCTGATAGCTGCCCTGCGCGCCGGTCGCCGCGACCTGCATTTCCCACAGGCCGGCTACGGGCGGATGGATATCGGCCGCGTAAACGCCGGGCGATTGTTCGGCAAGGGCAACCCTGAAATCCAGCGCCTGCCGCGACGGGCGCGCGACTACGGCATTAACAGACATTCCGGCGACGGGATTTCCTTTCGCGTCGCGCAGGCTGAATGACAGACGGCTGCCCCCTGCTGCCGCGCGCGCAACGGCGATCGACGATGACCAGCCCAGCCGCGCCTGCGCATCGGCCTGCGCGATCAGCGCGTTGTATTGCAGGCCCTTTTCATACGCCTGTTCCGTCACCACCCCGGGATGTGTGGTATGGGCGATATAGGCAAAGCTGCCGAACACCACGGACAGGAAACCGAAGAACAGCACGAAGTACCAGGGAATAAAACGGTCGGAAGGCCTCGCGCTCATGGTTCGTCTCCGCTGACAAAAATTGTGGCGGCCGAGTCGTGCAGCCCGCCGTCGATTTCCTGCGCCGTGAGCGTTATCGGCAGGCGGTACGCCGGCTGCTTGTCGGCCACCAGCATGACGCGGTATTGCGCGACCATGCCGCCCTCGACCACCAGGTCGGCGGGGTCGAGCGGCGTTGCGGATTGCAGGTCCAGCCGCTTGACGGGCACGCCGGTCACGCCGAGCGCAAAATGGCGGGCTTCATGCGTTTTATTGAGGATTTTAACGACATAGCTGTTGCGGATGCTGCCATCGCTCAGCTTGACGAAAAGCGGGTTGCGGTTCTGGATCGCATGAAGTTCCATGCGCGGACGCGCAAACAGGCCATAGACCATCAGCGCCGATACCAGCGACAATACCCCCAGATAATAAAAGGTGCGCGGACGCCACAGGCGCAGGCGGCTTTGCGTGGCCCTGCCGGCCTGCCGGTCGTCGTAATTGCGCTGCGTGTCGTAGCGGATCAGGCCGCGCGGCAGATCGACCTTGTCCATTACGTCGTTGCAGGCGTCGACGCACAGCCCGCAGGCGATACATTCCATTTGCAGGCCGTTGCGGATGTCGATGCCGACGGGGCAGACCAGCACGCATTGCGTACAGTCGATGCAATGCCCCTTGCCTTCCCACGACGTGCCTTTTTTATGCTTGCCGCGCGGTTCGCCACGCCCGGCGTCATACCCGATGATCAGCGTATCGCGGTCGAACATGGCGGACTGGAACCGCGCATAGGGGCACATGTATTTGCAGACCTGTTCGCGCGCATAGCCCGCCATCAGGTAGGTCGAGGCGGTCAGCCCCAGTATCCAGCTGCCCACGCTCCACGGCAGGTCGAAATGCCGGATATGGTCGAACAGCGCGGGCGCGTCGTTGAAATAGAAAACCCACGCCCCGCCGGTGCAAAGCCCGATCAGTATCCACAGCGCATGGGTGACGGTTTTTTTCCAGATCCGCTCGAACGTAAAACCCTGGCTGTCGAGGCGTATGCGCCTGTTGCGGTCGCCCTGTATCTTTTCCTCGACCCAGACGAACAGGTCGGTCCAGACGGTCTGCGGGCAGGCATAGCCGCACCAGACGCGGCCCAGCAGCGAGGTGACGAAAAACAGCCCGACCGCCGCCAGCACAAGGATGCCGGTGATGAAATAGACTTCGTCGGGCCAGATTTCGAGGCCGAAGAAATAGGCGCGGCGCGCGGGCATGTCGATCAGCACGGCCTGATCGGGCAGGTTTTCGCCCCGGTGCCAGCGCAGCCACGGCGTCGCGTAGTAAATGCCCAGCAAAACGGCAATCGCCGCCCATTTCAGGCGGCGATAGCGTCCCTTGACGGAGCGCGGGTATATCCGCGCCTGCTTCTCGAAATATGTTATGTTTTCATCGAGCATCGCATGGTTCTTTCAGCCTCTATTTGCCGCCGCCCAGCGAATGAACGTAAATCGCCAGCATCTTGACGGTATCATCGTCAAGGCGGTTTTCCCAGGTCGGCATCACGCCCAGATGCGCGTTGGTGACCGTGTTATGCACCGACGCGGCGTCGCCGCCCCACAGCCAGATTTCATCGTTCAGCCTTGGCGCGCCCATTTCAATGCTGCCTTCGCCCGATTTCCCGTGGCAGGCCGCGCAGTTGTCGGCAAACACCGCAGCGCCGCGCGTGCGCGCCTCGGTCACCGGCGCTGCGTCGCCCTTGTGCAATTCGGTGACATACTGCGTGACATCGTCGATCTGCGCGGGTGTCAGCAGCCCGTCGCGGCCGAAGGACGGCATTTGAGTGCCGCGCTGCTCGTCATGGCCGGAATTCACGCCGACGCGGATGGTTTTATAGATGGCATCGAGGTCGCCGCCCCACAGCCAGTCGTCGTCGTTCAGGTTCGGGTAGCCGCGCACGTCGTTGCCCTGCGCGCCGGTGCCGTGGCAGGCCGCGCAGTTTTCCTTGAACGACACCGCGCCGCCCGCGCGCGCGAATTCATACAGTTCGGGCGAATGGCGGATATCGGCGAGCGACATGCCTTTCATCCTGCCAAGATATGCCGCGCGGCGCGCGGTAATTTCGCCCTGCGATTCCTTCAGCTGGCGGTGCTGCGTCCAGCCGAATTTTCCCTCGGTATGGCCGGACAGCGTCGGCCAGGCGGGATAGACGATCCAGTAGCCGACGGCCCAGATGCAGCAGACGAGGAACACCCACCGCCACCAGCGCGGCGCGGGGTTGTTCAATTCCTTCAGCCCGTCCCATTCATGGCCCGTCGTTTCAACGCCCGAAACGCGGTCGATTTCTTTTTTATTGCCGGCGTCAGCCATTATTCATTCTCCTCGAACGGGATCTGCGCGTGTTTTTGCAGCGCCGCCTTGCGCGACGGGCGCATGACGGACGCCACAATAAAGACGAACCCTGAAAAGAAGCCCAGCAGCGCGATAGCGGATGCGTGGGTGACGATGAAATCAATCATTTGCCTTCTCCTTCGCGCGCCTTATCCTGCGATGCGGGCGGCGCAAGGTCGGGGTTATAGTTGCGGATGTCGGCAAGCGTGCCCAGCACCTGCAGATAGGCGACCAGCGCGTCCATTTCGGTCGTCATGTCGCGGTTGCCGTCGAACGCGCGGACCTGCACCTTGGTGCCATAGCGTTCCGTGAGCCCGGCGGAATCGGTTTCGGGATGCGCCTGCGCCATCGCGTCGTTATAGGCGTTTTCGATCATTTCGTCGGTATAGGGCACACCCACCAGGCGCAGCGCGCGCAACTTGTCTGCGATATGCGTGAGGTCAAGCCCCTCGCGGTTCAGGAAGTCATAGGACGGCATGATCGACACCGGCACCATCTGGCGCGGCGCGGACAGGTGCGCCACATGCCAGTCGTCGGAGTATTTCCCGCCGACGCGCGCAAGGTCGGGGCCGGTGCGTTTCGACCCCCACAGGAACGGATGGTCGTACATGCTTTCCGCCGCCAGCGAATAGTGTCCGTAACGCTCCACCTCGTCGCGCAAGGGGCGGATCTGCTGGCTGTGGCAGACGGAGCAGTTTTCGCGCACATAAATGTCCTGCCCCGCAAGCTCCAGCGGCGTGTAGGGGCGCATGCCCTGCACTTTTTCAATCGTCGTCTGGACGCGGAACAGCGGCACCGCCTCGATCAGCCCGCCGACCGAGACCACAACCACGATCAGCACCAGCAGCAGGATCGAGTTTTTTTCGACCTTTTTATGTTTGTCCAGCATGTCACACGCTCCCTGAAACCGGCTGCAGGGCGGGTGCGGGCTGGCTGTCGCCCGCGACCGTCTTGCGGATGTTATAGACCATGATCAGCGCGGCGCTCAGGAACAGCAGGCCGCCCAGCGCGCGGATGACGTAGTAGATATGCGTCGCCTCCACCGTTTCGGCGAAGGAATACTGCAGGAAGCCCAGCGCGTCGTAGGTGCGCCACATCAGGCCCTGCATGATGCCCGCGACCCACATGGACGTGATGTACAGCACGACGCCCAGCGTCGAAAGCCACAGATGCACGCTGATCAGCTTGGTCGAATACATGGCTTTCTTGTTCCACAGCACAGGCACGAGGTAATAGATCGCGCCGAAGCTGATGAAGGCGTTCCAGCCGAGCGCGCCGGAATGCACATGCCCGATCGTCCAGTCGGTGAAATGGCTGAGCGAGTTGACTTCCTTGATCGACATCATCGGGCCTTCAAAGGTGCTCATGCCATAGAAGGCGAGCGAGACGATCATGAACTGCAGGATCGGGTCTTCGCGCAGCTTGTGCCACGCGCCCGAAAGCGTCATGAGGCCGTTGATCATCCCGCCCCAGCTGGGCATCCACAGCATGATCGAGAACGTCATGCCGAGCGTTTGCGCCCAGTCGGGCAGCGCGGAGTACAGCAGATGGTGCGGCCCCGCCCAGATATAGATGAAGATCAGCGACCAGAAATGCAGAATCGACAGGCGGTAGGAATAAACCGGCCGCTGCGCCTGTTTGGGCACGAAGTAATACATGATGCCAAGGAACCCGGCGGTCAGGAAGAAGCCGACGGCGTTATGGCCGTACCACCACTGGATCATCGCGCTTTGCACCCCGCTCCAGACCGAATAGCTTTTCGCGCCGGTAATGACGACGGGCACCGAGGGGTTGTTGAACAGGTGCAGGATCGCAACAGTCACGATATAGGCGAGATAGAACCAGTTCGCGACGTAGATATGCGGCTCCCGCCGGCCTTTCAGCGTCATCAGGAAAACCAGCAGATACGCGACCCAGACGACCGTCAGCCACAGATCGGCATACCATTCGGGTTCCGCGTATTCCTTGCTCTGGTTGATGCCCAGCACATACCCCACCGCCGCGATCACGATGAACAGCTGGTATCCCCAGAAGGTGAAGAAGGCAAGCCCGTCGTTCCAAAGTCTTGCCTGGCAGGTGCGCTGCACGACGAAGTAACTGGTTGCGAACAGCACGTTGCCGCCGAAGGCGAAAATCACGGCGGATGTATGCAGCGGCCGCAACCGGCCGAAGCTCAGATAGGGCTCGACGTTCAGCCCGGGAAACGCCATCTGCAGCGCGATGAACACCCCTGCGGCAAAGCCGACGACACCCCAGAAGACGGCGGCGAGCGTGAACAGGCGCACGATGTGGTCGTTAAAAACCGGTTTGGTCGCGGGGGCGGATGCCGTCATGACTTATATCCTGCAAAGGTTGCTGCGCTGCAGCGCGCGGCGTGCATTGAACTTACATATGCGAGGTATCACGCATCTTGATTTTAGTCAAACCGTGAAAAAATGTTCTTTATGAAGAGCTTATAGGGCAGCCGCCGATATCTGTCATAATTAGATACGATGGTTGAAATCGGCGCCATAAAGGCTTATATTTTCACGTATAAACAAGGTGTTGAAGAAATCATGGCCGTGGCTGACGAAACATACAAATTCCTGCGCGGGCTACCGTTCTTTGCGGCGCTGCCGGAAACCATGATCCAGCGTTTCGTCAAGGCCGGGCGCATCGTCAAATATACCAAGAAACAGAACATCTTCCTGAAGGGCGACACGGCCGACCGGCTTTTCGTCGTGCTGGGCGGCTGGGTGAAGCTTTACAGCGAAACAAACGAAGGCGAAGAAGCCGTAGTCGCCCTTTTCAAACGCGGCGATGTGTTTGGCGAAGCGGCCATTTTCGGAAATGCCGGTTATCCTTTCGCGGCCGAGGCGGCGGAAGAAACGCGTATCATCGAAATCTCCGGCGACGACCTGCGCGCGCAGGCGCGTGAAAACCACGAAGTCATGGTGCGCATCATGGATTCGATGTCGCGGGAAATGCGCAACCTGCAGATGGAAAACGAACATCTTGCGCTGATGAGCGCGCCGCAGCGCGTGGGCTGCCTGTTGCTGCAATTATCCGCCGGCATGATCGGCAAGGGCGGCACCTTTTCATTTCCTTACGACAAATCCCTGGCGGCGGCGCGGCTTGGCATGAAGCCGGAGACGTTTTCACGCGCACTGGCCCAGTTGAAGCCGGTCGGCATAACCGTGAACGGGCCCGAGGTCACGGTCGATAGTTTTTCCACGCTGGTCGATTACTGCTGCAGCCATTGTTCGGCGCTGCCCGGCGAATGTGCAGGCACGCGCGGCGAAAGCTGCGAGCGCGCATCCACCTGCCCCGGCAAGAAGCTGATCCAGATCGGCCTTGGCGCACAGAACCGTCCCCGCGACTGAGTTTCGCCCCTCCGATTGACTTTGGTCAATGCGCGCCCGCGCAGATGAAGGTCTAATGCCTGCGGAAGGCAGGCATGAAAGAAAAAATCCTCAAATACAACGCGCAGATACCGCGTTATACCAGTTACCCCACAGCGCCGCATTTCATGGCGAAAAACGCCGATGACTATGCGCAGGCGCTGGCGGCGCTGCCTGCCGGTTCGGCGGTATCAGCCTATGTTCACATTCCGTTCTGCCGCGAAATGTGCTGGTATTGCGGCTGCCATACGACCGCCACGCGCAAATATGCGCCGGTCGAGGATTACCTGACGCTGCTCCACCGCGAAATGCGCATGACCGCCGAAAAAACGCGCGGGCGTCTTGCACTGTCGCACCTGCATTTCGGCGGTGGTTCGCCGACCATGCTGCAACCCGACGATTTCCGCCGCACGATGGATGTGCTGCGCGAGGTTTTCACTTTCCTGCCGGATGCCGAGATCGCGATCGAAGCCGATCCGCGCGGCGTGTCGCATGACAAGGCCGAAGCCTATGGCGATTGCGGCGTCAACCGCGCCAGTTTCGGGATACAGGATTTTTCCCCCGCCGTGCAGGCCGCCATCAACCGCCGCCAGAGTTTCGCCACGGTCGAAAAATCGGTCGGGCTGCTGCGCCGCATCGGCGTAACAGGCGTCAATTTCGACCTGATGTACGGCCTGCCCCTGCAAACGGTGAACAACATCGCCGATACCATCGCGCAGTCGCTGTCGCTGACCCCGGACCGCATCGCCATGTTCGGCTATGCCCATGTGCCGTGGATGACAAAACACCTGCGCCTGATCCGCGACGAAGACCTGCCGGATGCGGCGGCGCGCATCGACCAGTTTTCCTTTGCCGAAGGCCTGCTGCGCGACGCAGGCATGGAGCCGGTCGGGCTCGACCACTTCGCGATGCCGGGCGACAGCATGCTGGAAGCTTTGCGCCGTAAAACGCTGGCGCGCAATTTTCAGGGTTACACCACCGACAGCGCCGGCACGCTGCTGGGCTTCGGCGTTTCCGCGATCAGCCGCCTGCCGGACGGTTTCTACCAGAACACGCCGCATATGCCGGAATACAACGCGGCGATACTCGCGAAAAACCTGCCTGTCGCCAGGGGGCGGACGCTGGACGCCGAAGACAGGCTGCGCGCAGACATCATCGGACAGCTGATGTGCTATTTCGAGGCGGATATACCCGCAATCCTGAAACAGCACGGACGCGACGCCGGCGAATTTTCAGCCGTGATCGACGGCCTTTCCGACATGGCGGCGGACGGCCTTGTCACGCGCGACGACGGCTGCATCCGCGTTACGCAAGAGGCGCGGCAGGCGGTGCGCGTCGTCGCCTCCCGCTTCGACGCCTATTTCAAGCCGCAACAGAAAAAACATGCGCAGACAGCATAACGATTACGACATCGCCGTGATCGGCGGCGGCCCTGCGGGATTAAGCTTCGCGCGATTGATGAGCGGCACAGGCCTGCGCCTGCTTGTCGTCGAAAAAAAGCCGGCCGCCGCTTTGAAAAAACCCGTCTATGACGGGCGTGAAATCGCGCTGACACACCCGTCGTACAAGGTCATGGAAAACATGGGTCTGTGGGATGAAATCCCGCGCGATGCCGTGACCCGCATCATAGGGGCAAAGGCCTTTAACGGCGATCTTACGCGACCTTTGTCGTTTGATGCCGGGCGCGCCGGAAAAGAAAACCTTGGCTATATGGTGTCTAACCAGAACATCCAAAAAGCCGTCTTCGCCGCCGTCAGCCGGCAGAAAAACGTGACACTGGCGACGGAAACATCCGTGACGCGTCTTGCAACAGACGACTCCGCCGCGATGCTGCAGTTTGACGACGGGCGGCGCGTGACGGCGCGCCTCGCCATCGCCGCCGACAGCCGTTTTTCGGAAGCACGCGGGATGATGGGCATTGCCGCTTCAAGGCGCGATTTCGGGCGCAGTGCGATTGTCTGCCGCATGTCGCTGGAACATGACCATGACGGCATCGCCCGCGAATGTTTTTTCTATGACCGGACACTGGCCGTGCTGCCGCTGGGCCCCAAATCCTGTTCCGTCGTGCTGACCGTCGCGCATCAGGAAACGGCGGCTGTCATGGCGCAATCGCCGAAGGAATTCAGCGCGGACATAGAGCAAAGAATAAGCCATGCCTTCGGCAAGATGAAGCTCAGCAGCGCGCTTTTCAACTATCCCCTCGTCGGCGTTTTTGCCGACAATTTTCACGCGCGACGTTTTTGCCTGATCGGCGATGCCAGCGTCGGCATGCACCCCGTCACCGCCCACGGCTTCAATCTTGGCCTGCAGGGTGCGGCATCATTGGCGCATGAAATAAAACAGGCGCAGCGTTGCGACATCGATTTTGCCAGCGACGAAACGCTGGCACGCTATAGCCGCCGCCACCGCGCCGCGACTCTGCCGATGTATTACGGCACTAACCTTCTTGTCAGCGTTTTCACGGATACGACAAAGCGCGGGAGGATGACCCGAAAACTATTTATGAGCCTCGGCCGCGGCCTGCCTTTTGTGCGACAGATCATTGCCGGAAAGCTCACCGGAGATTGAATCGGCGTTTATTGACCAAAATCAATTCATGCGCGGCGCGCATCCGCTAAAAACTCCTTAAAAGGAGCTTTAAAAAATGAAAAAGACATTCGCCGCCCTCGCCCTCTGCGCCTGCTGTTCCCTCGCTGCACCTGCCGCGCAGGCCGGCTTCGACGCGCATGACTGGCAGCTGCGCCTGCGCGCGATCAACGTGAACCCGTCCGAATCCAGCAACGGCACGATTGCGGGCAAGGCGACAGTCGATGCGGCCGTCATGCCTGAACTGGACATCAGCTATTTCTTCACCGACCAGTTTTCGCTGGAACTGATCCTGGCGACGTCGAAACACAGCGTCGGCTGGCAGCCAGGCGCCCTGAACCTCGGCGATGTCTGGGTGCTGCCGCCCACGCTGACCGCGCAATACCACTTCCTTAGCGACCAGAA
>JADYYV010000105.1 GCA_020853455.1 Alphaproteobacteria bacterium
TGGAAGAACTGTGCGGCACGACAGATCACCCGCTGGCCGACAAGACGACGAGCGGCCGCCGCCCCATCATCGGCATCTGCAAATTCGGCGGCGACCTGAACCCCTGCCAGGCGATGCATGACCATCACCTGAACGACCGCGTTGCCCAAGGTGTCCGGCAGGCGGGCGGCATTCCCTTCCAGTTCGATATCGCGCCGCCGCTGGGCGAGCCGCTGACGCGCCCGACATCGATGTATATGCGGAATTTGACCGCCATGACGCTGATCGAAACGATCATCGCGAACCCGATGGACGGGCTGGTGTTGCTGACCGGCTGCGACAAGACCGTGCCGGCGGGATTGATGGCGACGCTGCTGACCGATTTGCCCACCATCGTGGCATCCGCAGGCCCCATGCTGAACGGCTATTATCACGGCGAACAATCGGCATCTGGCGTACATTTGTGGAAAAACCGCGAATTGCTGGCCGCTGGAAAAATCACCGAAGACGAATTGATGGTACGGTCCTGCGCCGCGCAGCCCAGCGCCGGCCATTGCATGAGCATGGGCACGGCATCGACGCTGAACAGCATGGCGGAGGCGCTGGGACTGACGCTGTTCGGCGCGTCATCCATCCCCGCGCCGATGGCGGAGCGCGCGCATTACAGTTTCCGCGCAGGTGAAGAAGCCGTGCGCATGGTGATCGCCGACCGCCGCCCCTCCACTTTCGTCACGCGCCAGTCTTTCCTGAACGCCGTCGCCGCGAATGCCGCGATCGGCGGCTCGACCAATGCGGTCGTGCATCTGCTGGCGATTGCCAATATGGCCGATATCGATTTCACCATCGACGACTGGCAGGAATACGGATCGAAAGTGCCGCTGCTGGTCAACGTCAAGCCCTCGGGCGCGTTCCTGATGGAGGAATATTTCCGCGCGGGCGGCATGCCCGCCGTCCTGCGCGAACTGGCGGCCGCCGGATACGTCAAGGATGACGTGAAATGGTGCACGGGCAAAACGATGAAGGAAGAACTTGCCGCGCGCGATCCCTATACCGACACAAATATCATCAAGACAGTGAAAGAGCCTCTGCTGCCGGATGGCGGCATCGTCATCCTGAAGGGCAACCTGTGCCCCGACGGCGCGGTCATCAAGGTGTCGGCGGTGGCCGAGAAAAACCTGCTGCAGCACCGCGGCCAGGCCGTGGTGTTCGACAGCATCGAGGAATATCACAAGCGCATCGACGATGCGAAGGAAGGCATCACGCCTGACCGCGTATTGATTTTGCGCAATTGCGGCCCGCTGGGTTATCCCGGCATGCCCGAAGTCGGCAATGTGCGCCCGCCCGGTTATCTGCTGGCCAAGGGCGTGAAGGCGATGGTGACGATTTCGGATGCGCGCATGAGCGGCACGGCCTATGGCTGCCATGTGCTGCATGTGTCGCCGGAGGCGGCGGCGGGCGGGCCGCTCGCGCTCGTCAAAACCGGCGACTGGGTGACGCTGGATGTGGCGAACAAGCAATTGAACATGGATGTATCCGCCGAGGAGCTTGATAAACGCCGCGCCGGACTGGTTATCAAGCCGACGCCGATCCATAGCCCGTGGGGTGTCATCTGGTCCGACCCGAAAATGGGCGTGCATCAGGCAAGCGTCGGCGCGTACATGAAAATGTTCGACCGCCCCGAGCTGGCGAAAGACGAAATCGCGAAACGCGTGCGCGAATACCTGCGCCCGCAACATTAAAGGAATTTGTAAATGCCCGCCGTCGCAGACCAGTATTTTTCGCAAAACCGCCTGATCGCCATCCTGCGCGGCATCAAGCCCGATGAAGTGCTGGCGGTGGGGGAGGCTATTTTCAACGCGGGCTGGCGCTGCCTTGAAGTGCCGCTGAATTCCCCCGACCCGTTTGAAAGCATTTCGCGCCTTGTCAAAAGATTTGGCGATACCGCATTGATCGGCGCGGGCACGGTATTGACGGCGGAGGATGTCGAGAAAGTCCACAAAACCGGCGCAAAACTGATCGTCGCGCCGAATACCGATGCCGATGTCGTGAAGGCGGCGCTCGCCCGCGACATGGTGATGATGCCGGGCGTTTATACGGCGACGGAGGCGTTCAACGCGATAAAACTCGGATCTAAATTCCTGAAGATATTCCCCGCCGACAGCTGCGGCCCCGGCTATATCCGCGCGCTGAAATCGGTGCTGCCGGCGCATATCAAGGTCATTCCAACCGGCGGCATCGCGGTCGATACCGTCGCGTCATTCCATGCGGCGGGCTGCTATGCCTTTGGCGTGGGGTCGTCGCTGTATAAACCGGGCGTGAGCGCCGATGAAGTCGGCAAGCGTGCGGAGGCGTTGACGGCTGCGGTCAAGGATTTGAAGTAGCCACATAAACGCCACCCCGCCGAAGGGCGGGGTCTGGACGCGCGAAGCGCCTTTATAAAACGCGGCATAGCCGCGGGCCGGACCCCGCCCTTCGGCGGAGTGGCGACAGGTTAGATGACGCCCCGCAACCCCGACACCACCGCCGTTTCGCTGTCGATTTCGCCCTCCAGCCGCCAGCCCATCCAGTCGAAGGCGCGCGCATAGAATTCGCGCTTCGCGCCGCCGTCCATCAGCAGGTAAACCGGCGGCTTGCCGGGGAACAGCCGGTCCATCTGGCGCAATTCATGGCCGATCAGGATGCCGGAAAAATACGCCTGCATATCGGCGGGATGCGGATTGGCGCGGAGTTTTTGTGCGCGCACCTGCCACAGGTCGGTCAGCAAATCAAACCCGCGCCCTGCCATTTCCAGCCCCTGATCGAACGAGCCCATGTCTTTCTGCTGCGAATTTTTATCGAAGCGGAACAGCGCCGCCAGCGCGCCGCGCTCGCTTAAAATGCCGTACAGCTCGCCTGTCAGGGCGGATTCAAAATGGACAATTTTATTGTCATCGACCTTTACCCATTTGCAATGGGTGCCGGGGATGCACAGCAACACATTGTCGCGCTTCAGGTGGCGCGCCGCGCCAAGGCTTTTGACTTCTTCGGAACGGATGACATCGTGGCGGCCGTCCGCCATCGCAATCGTGCAGCCGGAAGCGATATAAATTTCACGCCCCGCCGCCGCGCCCAGATGTTCGGGGGCGATACGGTGCAAATTCCGCTTCACATCGGCAAGCCCTGCGGGTGCGATTGAATACGATGTTTCCACCCAGCCGTCACGCCCGCCTGCCGCGCCCGCGATATAGACAGGCGCATCGGGATATGCGCACAGCCAGCCCGCGATATGTTTCGTGATAAATCCGCTGTAATCGGCGACGCGGTTTTCAGGCGCGGTGAAAACTTTCTGGATACCGCCCTCCGCAGACAAATAACGGTCGACGATTTCGCCGTCCTTGATCAGGAAGGCGCGGAAATTGGTGTTTCCCCAGTCTGCGAAAATCTGCATGCGTTTAAATCCGCGCCGGTGTTTCGGGCAGGCCCGCGATATCCATGCGGATTTTGAACGTCTTGCCCGCATGGGGCGCGGCGGCGCGTTTTTCCGGCGGAAGCCCGACATAGGCCGTGCTGATATAGAGCGTTTTCAGGTCATCGCCGCCAAAGCAGCAGCACGACACCTGCGGCGCATCGACTGCGATGCTGTCGATATATTTGCCGTCCGGCGCATAAATATCGACCGCCCAGCCGCCCCAGAGCGCGACATACAGCCGTCCTGCGGAATCCACGCACATGCCGTCGGGGCGCTTGCCGTCGAATACGATCAGGGGCTTGCGGTTCGCGGCATCGCCCGTTTCGATATCGTAATCATAGGTGAACAGCGTGTTGCGGCCGGTATCGATGTAATACATCACCTTGTTATCCGGCGACCAGCCAAGGCCGTTGGAAATAAAAACACCTTCTTCTTGCGTATGCAGCCCGTTTTCATCGAGCCGGTACAGCGCGCCGGTCGGGTTTTTGTGGTCGAGATCGTTCATCGTGCCGCCCCAGACACGCCCGCGACGATCACATTTTCCGTCATTGAAGCGGTTGTCGCGATGCGCGAAGCCGGGATGGGACAGCGGGCGGGCGTTGACGTTTTCGGCCAGATCAAGCTTGTAAAACCCGTCACGCAACCCCGCGACGCAGCCGCCGTCTTCCGCAATCGCCATGAAACCGATCATGGACGGCGTTTTATAGGATTGATAATCGCCGCCCGCGGCATCGGTGCGGTGAATACATTTGCCGATGATATCGACCCAATACAGCTTTTTCGCGCGCGGGTCCCAGTTGACGCCTTCGCCAAGTTCGGATGCGGGAAGTTCGGGGTTCAGCAATTCCGCTTTCATGATGCCTTCTTGCTGCCGTCGGTGACGGCGCTTTTCCTGATCTGCCCCTCGCCCGCATCGAAACGCAGCGTCGCGCCCGACAGCAGGCGTGAATGTCTGGATAGGCCGAAGATGATCGCGGGCACGATATCGGCGGGCTGCATGCCGACCGGCACCAGCTGCTCCTTCGCCGCGTCGTCGAATTGCTGCGCGCCAAAACGCGCTTTCTGGCTGTCGGACTGCACCCAGCCGGGGCAGAAGCCAAAGACGCGGATGATGTTATCCGGCGTGTTATCCTGGCCCGCCTTGACCGCAAGACGCTTGATGCCGCTATCCAGCGCGGCCTTGGCGCAACCATAGCCCGTCATATCGGGCTCGAAAATCTCCGATCCGTGACGCGACGTGAACAGGCAGACCGCGCCGCCGCCGCCCTTGCGCATCGCAGGCATCACATCGCGCGCCGCAAACACAGGTGCGAAAAAATTGACGCGCATCAGGTGTTCCGCCTGTTCCTGCGTCAGGTCAAAACCAAGGCGGTTGTCAAATCCAAGCGTGCTGATAAACGCCACAGGCGCGCCAATTTTCGCGCAGGCTTCGGCAATTGCGGGCGCGCGGGACTTTTCATCGGTCAGATCGGCAGCGATGGAAACGGCGGCGGCGGATTCATTCAGGTCAATGACGGCAACCTTTGCTCCCAGCCACGCAAACGCATCGGCCAGCGCCGCGCCGATGCCGGCGGCGCCGCCCGCGATAATCACGCCCCTGCCGCTGAATTCGGCAAAATAATCGCGCGACAGGCTGTTGTCCCAATTCGTCATTTATCCCTCTTGTCCTGCCCCTGAATAGCACAAGGATGCCCAACAAAAAAGCCCGGCGGGATGCGCCGGGCTTGATTGTTATCTTGTTATGTTACGCGGCGGGAGCGACGGGCTTTTTGCCGTTATTGTTCGCGGCAGCCTGCGGTTTTTCGACCGTGGCCAGCGCCTGCCCCACCAGCTCCTTGATGCCTTTATCAAGGTTGGGGGTTTCGCGGATACGCTCCA
>JADYYV010000106.1 GCA_020853455.1 Alphaproteobacteria bacterium
TTAGGACTTCAATAAAACAACACGACAACCCTTAGGAGATACACCATGAACAACGAAATCTTTGAAACCCTGAACAAACTGACCCAGCAGACCCTCGCGAACTGGCAGAAACTCGGCGAAACCAACCTGAAAATCAGCGAAAAACTGCTCTCCGAGCAAGTCGAGCTGACCGCTGCACTGGTCGAAGCGACCACCGCACAGGCTGAAGCTGCTGCAAAAACCAAAGACGTGAAAGAACTGGCTTCCCTGCAGGCTGAACTCGCTCAGGAAACCGGCAAACTGCTGCTCGACAGTGCTCGTTCGGCTGCCGACATCATCGCTGAAGCTGGCAAGACCTACAACCAGCTGTTCGAAACCACCCTGAAAGCGTCGACCGAATACGGTCAGAAAACCGCTTCCAAAGCGAAAAAAGCAGCGTAATATAAGCGCCAGCTTTTAACTCTTCTTAGTCGGGATGCAGAAATGACAAATAGCGCAACTGCAAAAAAGGTAGCCCTCGTGACGGGCGGCGTTGGTGGCATCGGATCGGCAATCTGCCGTGAACTTGCCCTCCAGGGTCAGCAAGTTATCGCGGGCTACCACCCGGCGGAAGAAAAAACGGCGCAGGCGCGTCTTGCCGAATGGAAGCAGGAAGGCCTCTCCATCGACATCGCCTCCAGCGACGTTGCGAATTTTGAATCCTGCGCCGCATCGGCCAAGGAAATCACCGCCAAATACGGCAAGGTTGATGTGCTCGTCAACTGCGCGGGTATCACGCGCGACAAGACGCTGCGCAAGATGAACCCCGAAGACTGGCAGGCCGTCCTGGACGTTGACCTGAACAGCCTGTTCAACGTGACCAAGCAATACATCGACGGCATGACCGATCGCGGCTATGGCCGTATCGTTAACATCTCGTCGGTCAACGGCAAAAAAGGCCAGTTCGGCCAGACCAATTACTCGGCCGCCAAGGCCGGCGTGCATGGCTTCACCATGGCGCTCGCGCAGGAAGTCGCGCGCAAGGGCATCACCGTCAACTCCGTCTCCCCCGGCTATGTGGAGACCGCGATGACCAAGGCGATCCCCGCTGATATTTCCGCCGCTATCGTGGCGCAAATCCCGCTCGCCCGCATGGCGCAGCCGGACGAAATCGCCTATGTCGTCAGCTTCCTGTGCAACGACCGCGCAGGGTACGTGACCGGCACGAACATCTCCGTCAACGGCGGCCTGTTCATCTCGTTCTAAAAATCATAAACTCGACCTCACTGTCATCCCCGCCTTGCGCGGGGATTCAGTAGGCTGTCCAGCCGTCATATGACTCCTTACTTATGTGACGCGCAGACGCGCTTCTGGATGCCCGCGATGCATGTGCTACATGCAAAGCATGAAGGCGGGCATGACGAAGATGGAGGGAGTTTTAAAATGAAAATCTGGGTCGATGCCGATGCCTGCCCGAAAGTCATTCGCGAAATTGTGATCCGCGCGGCGGAGCGCACGGGGCTGGAAACGGCCTTTGTCACCAATCAGGCCCTGCGCCTGAACGTCGCGCCGCATATCCGGCTGATACAGGTACCGGACGGCCCCGATGTGGCGGATGGCCGGATTGTCGAGTTGTGCGAAGCCGGAGATCTTGTGGTTACCGCCGATATCCCCTTCGCCGCGAAAGTAGTGGAGAAGGGGGCAAGCGCCCTCGACCCTGCCGGCCGCCTCTACACATCCGAAAACATCAAACAGATTTTGAACATGCGTGATTTCATGGATTCCATGCGCGGCAGCGCGGTCATGGAACAGGGCGGTGGCGGCGGCCCCGGCTTTGGCCCCAAGGAACGTCAGGAATTTTCCAACCAGCTGGATAAAATTGTGGCAAAGGCGAAGAAGCCGTAATTATTTATTCGCCTGCGCGATAATCGATGGCAGCACAAAGAAATCGACCAGCCCCGCAATGCCGACGCAGGCGCCCACAATCAGGTGCATGTTATCGCCAAGCCCGACCAGCGTTGCGATCCCCCCGATATTCAGCGCAACCGCCGCCCCCGCCAGCATCAAAACAGCGCCCGTGCCGCGCACGATACTGACGACCAAGGCGGTTCCGCGGGCTTTTTGTTCGGGGGTCAGGTCTTGCGTCATGCGTATTGCTCGATTTCTTTCTGTTCGCTGATACGCATGGGCAGCGATTTGAAGATTCCCTTGTGCAGCAGCAGCTTGTAATCCATGCCGTCCTGTTCATCGACGAAGATATTTTTGTGGATGACGAAATGGGAATAGGAACGCGCATCGGTACCCTGAATCAATATCTGCAGGCAGCGGCGCACGCGGGCGGGGCGGACGCCTTCTTTGGCGACGGAATCCACAATCGCCTTGCCGGGGCGGAAGGGATAGGCGCGGGTTTTCGAATTCGACAGCAGGATATCGCCCGGCACCGCAATGCTCCACGGCATGCGCTGTTCCATCACCAGTATGCGCTGGGGCGTGAACTGTTCGATGGTGAAATAGGTACGGAAGGTGTCTTCCTTGCCCTCCACGATATGCGTTTCTTCGACTGTCAGCGCGATTGCCAGCGTCACATCGACCAGATCGGCGGGGTAAAAGTTCGACATGCGCACCAGCACATAGGGCATGCTGGGGTTCCATTGCGTGCTGAGCACGCCGCGCTTCGACAAAATCAAATCAACGCGCGGGCGGATGAACCGCGCCGTGATGACCGCGCTGAAGAACACGTTCAAAATCACAAGGCCGATCGACATCACCGCGATGATCAGCACGACGGATGCAATGCGCGCCTCGGTATCGAGATTCAGCGGCATGTCGTTCGGCAGGTTGATGCCGAAAACGCTGGTCAGCGTCTGCAGCACATCCAGCTTCGCATCGGGCATCGCAAGGCCCAGCAGCAGCCAGCACGCGCAGAGCGTGACGACGATGCCGACTGTATATAAAGCGGTGATCTTGAAAAAATCGCGCTGGAACATGAAA
>JADYYV010000107.1 GCA_020853455.1 Alphaproteobacteria bacterium
AGCTCTGCTCTGTCGTCGTAAAGTCGACCGCGGTCAAGGATACGAACCCCGAGATCGCCGCCGCCCACAAGAACAACGTGCCCGTCATCCCGCGCGTCGAGCTGCTGGCGGAGCTCATGCGGTCGAAATGGTGCATCAACATCTCCGGCACGCACGGCAAGACGACGACGACCTCGATGATCGGCCATGTGCTGGAAAAATCGGGCATTGATCCCACCGTCATCAATGGCGGTATCATCAACGCCTATGGGTCGAACACCCGCATGGGCAAGTCGAACTGGATGGTGGTTGAATCGGACGAAAGCGACGGCACGTTCAACAAGCTGCCGAGCGTTGCGTCGATCATCACCAATATCGACCCCGAGCATATGGATTACTACGGCGATTTCGAGGCGGTGAAAGAGGCCTATGTCGCTTACGCGCACAACCTGCCCTTCTACGGCATCGTGGTCGCCTGCATCGACCATCCGGTGGTGGCGGAGCTGATCCCGCAATTCCAGCGACGCGTGATTTCCTACGGTTTCAGCGACAAAGCGGATTTGCAGGCGGTGAACGTACGGACGACGCCGGAAGGCCTGACCTACGACATCCGCGTGAACTGCAAGCTTTTGAAAAATTTCCCGCGCGAGATCGTGGGCGTGAAGCTGCCGATGTTCGGCCCGCATAACGTCCTCAATTCCCTCACCACCTTCGCGATCGGCCACCATATCGGCATCGAGCCCGCGCAGATCGTGGCGGCGCTGGCGAAATTCTCGGGCGTGAAGCGCCGCTTCACCACGACCGGCATCGTGAACGGCGTGACGGTGATCGACGATTACGGCCACCACCCTGTTGAAATTAACGCCGTGCTGAAGGCCGGCCGCGACGCGATTGCGGGCAACGGCGGCGGCCGCCTGATCGCCGTGATGCAGCCGCACCGCTATACGCGCCTGTCGTCGCTGTTCGATGAATTCTGCGGCTGCTTTACGCTGGCGGACGAAGTGATTATCGCCGATGTCTATTCCGCGGGCGAGGAAGCGATTGCGGGCGTGAACAAGGACGCGCTTGTCAGCTGCATCCGCCGCAACGGCAAGGATAAAGTCCACGCGCTGGAGAATCCCGCCGCATTGGCACCGCTGATTGCGGGTATCGTGAAGCCCGGCGATTTCGTCATCTGCCTTGGCGCCGGCACGATCACCAACTGGGCCTATGCGCTGCCGAAGGAACTGGAGCAGATCTGGGGCCTTCACGCAAAAAAGGCTAACGGGACGAAATAACATGTCCGCGACGATTTCGCCCCGCGACCCAGACGGATTCCGTTTTCCACCCGGCCTGATCGAGCGGCTGCCGGAAGTGGCGGGACGGCTGACGGAAAATGCGGCGCTTGGCCACATGACATGGTTCGGCGTGGGCGGCCCGGCCGAAGTGCTGTTCAAGCCGGAAGACCGTGAAGACCTGATCAATTTCATCACCCATTGCCCCAAAGACATTCCCATCACCATGCTGGGCGTGGCATCGAACCTGATTATCCGCGACGGCGGAGTGCCGGGCGTGGTCATTCGCCTGGGCCGCGAATTTGCGGGCATCGAGGCGGATGGCGCGAATGTGACGGCGGGCGCCGCCGCGCTGGATATGAACGTGGCGCTCACCGCCGCCAAGCATGAAATTGCCGGGCTTGAATTCCTGTCCGGCATTCCCGGCACGATCGGCGGCGCGCTGCGCATGAATGCGGGCGCCTATGGCGGGGAGACGAAAGACGCCCTGATTTCCGCCGAAGTGCTGTTCCGCGACGGCACGGTAAAAAACATGACGCCCGCCGAGATGGGCATGTCCTACCGCCATAACGACCTGCCGAAAGACGTCATTTTCATTTCATCCCTGCTGAAAGGCCGCGCGGGCGACAAGGCGGAGATCGAGGCCAGGATGGACGAGATCAAGACCAAGCGCGCCGAAAGCCAGCCGATCCGCACCAAAACCGGCGGATCGACCTTCGCCAATCCCGACGGCCATCGTGCATGGCAGCTGGTCGATCAGGCAGGTTGTCGCGGGTTCAGCATCGGCGGCGCGGAGATTTCCAACCTGCATTGCAACTTCATGATCAACACCGGCGGCGCCACCGCCGCCGATATCGAAAGACTGGGCGAGGAAGTGCGCAAACGTGTTGCCGAAAACTCGGGCGTCATGTTACGCTGGGAAATCAAGCGCATCGGCATTCCGCTTGAAAAAGACCACGACATTTTAGAATTCATGAAACGGGAAGCATCCCAGTAATGGCCAAGACGGTTGCAGTATTGAAGGGCGGTTGGTCGTCGGAGCGCGAAGTTTCGCTGTCTTCCGGCGCCGAATGTGCCAAAGCGCTCCGTCAAAAAGGCTATGACGTCAAAGAGATAGATGTGAAGCGCGACCTGATGGACCTCGTCCGCCAGCTCAGCCCCGCGCCCGATGCGGTGTTCAACGCGCTGCACGGTACCTGGGGCGAAGACGGCTGCGTGCAGGGCGTGCTGGAAATCATGGGCATCCCCTACACCCATTCCGGCCCTCTCGCCTCGGCGCTTGCGATGAACAAGCAAAAAGCCAAGGAAGTGCTGAAGCCGCTGGGCGTACCCTGCCCCGAAGGCCAGTTGCTGCATATCGACGATATCCGCAAAGGCAAAGTGCCGTTCAAGCAGCCCTATGTCGTCAAACCGAACAACGAAGGATCATCCGTCGGCGTATATATAGTGCGTCAGGGCGACAACAAGCCGCCGCTCGGCCTCGACAAATGGGCATACGGGCCTTACGCGCTTGTCGAAAAATACATTCCCGGCCGCGAATTGTCGGTCGGCGTGATGGGAAAACGCGGCGAGAAGCCGCGCGCTTTGACCGTTACGGAAATCAGCACGAATTTAGATTTCTACAATTACGAAGCGAAATACGCCGCGGGCGGATCGGTTCACACCGTCCCTGCCGCTATTTCCCGCGATGTGTTCGACGAGGCGCTGCGCATCGCCGCCTTCGCGCATGAAAATTTAGGCTGCACGGGTGTCACGCGCAGCGATTTCAGGTACAATGACAACGAGCCGGGTGTTTCGGGGCTTTATTACCTCGAGACAAATACGCAACCCGGCATGACGCCGACTTCGCTG
>JADYYV010000108.1 GCA_020853455.1 Alphaproteobacteria bacterium
CCTGAACCACCCCCATACCCATCACAAAGCAGAAAAACTTTCAGACTGGCTGGTGCAAAATGTTACGCAACGCGGAAAATAGCAAACCTGCAATCGATGTCGCCGACCTCGAGCAGAATATCAATTCCATCTGGGAACAGCGCGATGCGCTGACCGACAAGACGAAAGTGCTGGGCAAGGCGACCGTCGATGAAGTGATGCAGCACCTGGGTGAAGGCCGGTTGCGCGTCTGCGAAAAGACCGATGCCGGCTGGATCACCCATCAATGGATCAAGAAAGCGATCCTGCTGACCTTCCGCATGACCGATAACGCGCCCGTCAAAGGCGCGCCCGGCAATGCGACGTGGTACGACAAAATGGGCTCGCGTTTTGAAAACATGACCCCCGACCAGTTCAAGGCCGCGGGTTTCCGCGCGGTGCCCGGCGCTGTCGTGCGCCCCTCCGCCTTTATCGCGCCGAAAGCTGTGCTGATGCCGTCTTTCGTCAACGTGGGCGCTTATGTCGGCGAAGGCACGATGGTGGATACTTGGGCGACCATCGGTTCCTGCGCGCAGATCGGCGCGAACTGCCATATCTCGGGCGGCGTCGGCATCGGCGGCGTGCTGGAGCCGCTGCAGGCCAACCCCGTCATCATCGAGGATAACTGCTTTATCGGCGCGCGGTCGGAAGTTGCCGAAGGCGTGATCGTGGAAACCGGATCTGTCCTGTCTATGGGCGTGTATCTGGGCGCATCCACGAAAATCATCGACCGCGAAACGGGCGAAGTTTTCATGGGCCGCGTGCCCGCTTATTCTGTCGTCGTCGCCGGCACGCAGCCCGGCAAACCGCTCAAAGACGGCGCGCCCGGCCCGAACCTGTATTGCGCCGTGATCGTCAAGCGCGTCGATGAAAAGACGCGCTCCAAAACCAGCATCAACGAGCTCTTGAGGGACTGATGGCAACCGATCCCGTCGCGCTGTTGCAGGATTTGCTGCGCTGCCCGAGCGTCACCCCGAACGAAGGCGGCGCGCTGGCCTTGCTGGAAAAAATCCTGTCGGCGAACGGGTTTGAATGCCACCGCCTTGTTTTCTCCGACAAAGACACGCCCGATGTCGATAACCTTTACGCCCGCTGGGGCAAGGGCGCGCCGCATTTCTGTTTTGCCGGCCACACCGATGTCGTGCCCGTGGGCGACGACAAGGGCTGGTCGTTCGATCCGTTCGGCGGCGAAATCAGGAATGGCGAAGTCTGCGGGCGCGGCGCGGCCGACATGAAAGGCCCGATTGCCTGCTTCGCGGCGGCGGCGCTCGATTGCATCAAGAACAACCCCGCAGGCTCGATCAGCTTCCTGATTACGGGCGACGAAGAAGGCCCGTCGATCAATGGCACGAAAAAGGTTCTGGACTGGCTGTCCGCGCGGGGAGAGAAAATAGATTTCTGCCTGGTGGGCGAACCGACCTCGTCGGAAAATCTCGGCGACATGATGAAAATCGGGCGGCGTGGTTCGCTGTCCGGCTTTATCACCGTCAAGGGCACGCAAGGCCATGTCGCCTATCCGCAGCGCGCGGATAACCCCGTGCCGAAACTGGTGAAACTGCTTTCCGCCCTTGATGCGCTTGAGCTGGATTCCGGCACGGCGCATTTCCAGCCGTCCAACCTTGAAATCGTCAGCGTCGATGTGGGCAACAAGGCGGAGAACGTGATACCGGCGGAGGCAAGGGCCGTGTTCAACGTGCGCTTCAACGACGCCTTCACGGGCGCAAAACTGGAAAGCCTGCTCCGCGCCACGCTGGATGCCCAAAACCTGCCCTATGACATGGAAACGCGCCTGAGCGGCGAGAGCTTCTACACCCCGCCCGGCGCGCATTCGCAAATGCTGCAGGATGCCATCAGAAAGGTCACAGGACGCGATCCCGACCTGTCCACGACCGGCGGCACGTCGGATGCGCGGTTCATTCGCAGCCACTGCCCCGTCATCGAATTCGGCATCGTCGGTAAAACCATGCACAAAGTCGATGAGCGCGTTGCCGTTTCCGACATGCACGCGCTCACCGCCATCTATTCCGAAGTATTGAAGTCCTGGTTCAGCCGCTAGGCGTTACCCTCTCCCTCTTATTCGCACTGGCAGGTCGCATAGTGCCAGTACTGGCCGCCGCCCGCAGGTGACGAGCAGGACGAGCTTGCGCCGACCGAGGAGCAGGACGAGCCCTGCTGGACCGCAAGCGGCGCGCCGAAGGGACCTGTGGCCGCCGTCTTGGAAACCCAGGTATAGGCGACAGCACCGCAGTTGTTCGCGGCCTCCACCCAGGGGCCCCAGCTCGCCGTTCCGCAGTTATAGGTACGCTGCTGGGTAATGTTGCCGAGCAGCGGCGCGGTGCAGGCGACGGTCTGGAATTCGACGTCGGCGACACAGGAGCAGGTGTTGCTGATCTCGGTCCAGGCGCCCCAGGTCGAGGTGGGGCAGTTATAGGTGCGGCGTTCGTTACGGTTACCCGTGATATGCGCGCCCGTGCAGGCGGTCACACGGTTTTCCGTGGCGCCCGAGCAGACGCAGCTGTTGGCAACATCCGTCCACGCACCCCAGCTGCTTGTCGCGCAGTTGAAGACACGTGTCTGGTCGATCGAGCCGGTCAGCGGCGCCGTGCAGCCGATCGAGCGGTTTTCGGTCTGGCCGGGCGCGCAGGAGCAGGTGTTGCTGTCGGTAATCCAGCCGCCCCAGCTGCCGGAGCCGCAGTTGAAGTCGCGGTGCTGGAGAATCGATCCCGTATAGCCCGTGCCGCAGGAAAGCGTCTGGTTCTGCGTGCTGGGCGCGCAGGTGCAGGTGCTGCTCACGTCACCCCAGGCCGTATAGTGACCGGCGGTGGCGGAGTCGCAGATCCACTGGCGCTGCTGCGTCACCGCACCCGCGTAGCCCGCGATGGGGCATGTTGTGGTACGTGTTTCGGTCAGCGGCGCGCATACGCAGCTATTGGCCGTCTCTAAGCGACCACCGCTGTTTGCAGGGCAATAATTCCAGTTGTGGAACGTCACAACACCAGTCCAGTTACCGTTGTTTTTATAGGAGTTGCATGACTGATCGACATATTCGTCCACCGCATTACAGACGCAGTTACCCGTCGTCGATTGCGTGCGCCACTGCGTCACGCCGGAAACGGTGTTACAGACGTATGTGCGTTGCCAGCTGGAGCCGATCACGGGCGTCGTCCATGTCGTATTCTGCAGCTGTGCCGGAACCGTATAGGTGGTAACGGCGGGCGTGCTGGAGCAGGCCGTGAAGGTCTGCGCCGCGCAGGCGACGGCGGTCGAGCATTTCGGCTTGCCTTTCGGGTAATCGGACGTGATTTCAACGCCGGTCATGATCTCGCCGGGGGCGCAGGTGGTCGGGCTGGAGGGCACGCATTTGATGTATTTCGCGCCCGGATCCAGCGTCGGGTCGCCGGACGGGTTCGTGCGCTGGCCGAAAGAACGCGCATAGGTATTCGCCGGGCATTTGAAATCGTCTGTTTCCGAACCGAATTTCGACACAGGGATACAGTTGGAGCGCGAGGGGTCGCACACTTCGGAAGCCAGCGCATTGCTGTCGGCCGCGCGCACTTCGCCCGCCACGTCCATTGTCGCGTTCGTCGCAGGGGTGTCGAGGCCGATACCGATCTGGCCGCCGGATTCCGCGTCGATCAGGTCGCGGATGTGGAATCCACCGTCATCGGAGACGCGCCACAACGGCGTTTCAACGGACGAGAAGAACTGCACATAGTCGTCGAAATGCTCGGCGCTGTTGACGTTGGGCGCATAGGCGCCGGATGAATAATAGGCAAGCGCGTTCGCAACGCTGGTATTGCAGTTTTCACGGTCATAGCCCGTCGCACCGCAAGGGCGCATGAGCTGTCCCGCGGAGGAGAACGCGCCCAAACGGTCGGGGCCGGAACTGAAAAGGATATAGTGGGCGCGGTTATCGGTGCGGGTCAGCTGGATTGCGCCGGCAGCCGCCTGGTTTCGGTCATAAACCACGATACCGCCGCTGCGACGCACATAGGATGTCGTCACCGCAAGGTTTTCGGTCACGGCATACTGGAAACGGTTACCCCAGCCGTCCTGCGACTGTTCTTCGGGCAGGCCGAGAGAGCGGAACGGAATAGCGCCGCGGCGGATCTTGGGAATCACGCAGCTGCCCGCAACTGCAGGGCCCGCCGGAAGGCAGACGTTCGCGGGGCTCGGGTTGACGTCGACGAAAGAAACGCCGTTTTCAAAATACAGGCCGTTTGAATAGGTGCCGGCAGTCGCAGGCGCGGGGTAAGCCGGCAGCGGCGCGGCGGGCGCGGTGACCAGCGGGTTACATTCGGTTTCAAGGCCATAACGCGCATCGCCGCGGGCAAGGTCAAGACGCGCCGGGCAGGGATAACGGCCATACTGCACAAGGAAGTTGCCAAGCGCCGCCGTCAGGAGGCTCGCATTGTTTTCCGTGTCCTGCTGCGCCTTGGTTTTCTGATAGATCCCGTAGGCCGAGATGAAGGATGCCATGATCAGGCCGACGACGGTGACGACGATCGCCATCTCGATCAGCGTGTAGCCAGACTGGCGTTTGTCGCTATTGCGCAATTTCCGCGTTTTCATGGCGTTGCACATACTATTCCCCCGGTTGCATTGATACCCTTGACGTAGGATCCCGGCGCACAGGTGCCGGATGTCACAACAGTCAGGTCAGTCGAAACTTCACAGTCGGCAGTGCCGTTCTTGATGCCGCGCATCAGCGCCTCAGGACATCCCAGCGCACGGCCCGAGCCATAGACGCTGCCATCCGGCCCGTCGATCATCTTGGCGTTGATGCAATAGGCGGGCTTGTCGGGATTGAGCGGCGTCATCGGATCGTCGAATTCTGGCGTGCAGAATTCGTTGGCAAGATAGCTGTCGGCCATGACGTTGCCGCCGACATCAAGATCCGCCAGCGGCACGGTCACGCCGATGCCTACGCGCGCCTTGGTTTTGTTATACATCGTCGTCGTGGTCTGGTAGCTCCACTTGTCGCTGCTGCGCGCCAGCGAATACGAGGTGAACGGGTCGTCGAAGAACGTATCGCTGACGACCGGCAGCGTATGGACGGTCGAGTAGATATGCGTTTTCGGGTCGGCGTCCAGGAAGGAGCGGTCGTCGTTGCAGTTTTCCTGGTCGCGGCCGCCGGTCGCGTTGCACGCAACGGGACGCGCGCCTGAATAGTTGTATGCGCCCTTGCCATCGCGGCCATGCGACACGAGGACATACAGGAACGCACCGCGACGCTGCGTCACCGGCACAGACCCCACGCTGCAGGTCGCATGCGTGCCCGTGGGGCAGGCCGAAACCTTGTTCAGGATCGGGAAGATGGCGTCGGTAAACGCGCCGCTGCCGGGCGGCGTTTCCGTGCGCTGCATCTGCTGGATGTCGATCACGCCGTTGTCGTAGTTGAACTTGGTCGAGTCCGTCATGTATTGCGAGACTGCATAGGTCATGCGGTTGCCCCAGCCGTCCAGCGTGTCGCGGATGCCAAGGCCGAGGGTGATGTAGGGCACGGTGCCAATCAGGACCGGGTCGCCCGTCAGCGGCACGGCGGGGATCGGATCGCCCGTGACAGGCGTATATCCGGCCCATGCAGGAGAGGACGACGTTTTGCGCTGGCCGGCGACGCTGATGACGCCGTCAAGACCCGCACAGATTTCTTCGCCCGCGCTTTTCGCCGCGAGGATGGGCGCGCCGAGCACGGGAGATGTCGTGCCGGGCAGCCGTGTCGGCGATGCGGGGCAAGGCAGGCGGCCGTAATTGGTTACAAAGTTCACCAGCGCCTGCGTCACCATGTTGCGGTGAAGGCCCGTGTCGTTCGCGACTTTGGTACGGATATAACCGCGGTAAGTTTCAAGGATTGCGGCGCCCAAAAGCCCCACGATCATGAGGACGATGGACAATTCCACGAGAGAAAAGCCTCTGCTTTTTCGGAAAGCACGAATCATTTTAAAGGACCACTCCGCACAACACACCAGTTTATATATTAGCCAAAATGATTAAATTTCCTGTTAATATTTGACGACACAGCCGGGGCACGACAACAGGCATCGCCTTGATTTTTATGCCTTATTACCGCAACCCGTATTTAAGGACCGACATAGGAACAGCTGAGGACGTTCGAGGCAGGCAGTGTAGCGTCGCAGCATATCGGCGCGCCCCCCGCTGCAAACCCCTTCATGAATTGCCCGACCGGGCAGGTAGGCGCGCCCAGGATGGGCGTGACACGCGGCGGATCCGGATAAAGAGGATCGTAATCAGGGTCGGCGGCGCTGCTGCTGGAGCATTTCACGCGGCCGTTCTTGATGCCGACAACAACCCGCATCCTGCCCGCAGGCACAGGATAGGTTGTGGTGTCGCACACCGTTCCGGTGGGGCTTGCAAGGTCGTCAGGGTTCCAGCAATTCGAACCGCCGGTGTCGCAG
>JADYYV010000109.1 GCA_020853455.1 Alphaproteobacteria bacterium
CTGCGATGATATGCTTGGTGCCATAGAGGCGCGACGCCGACATCAGTGAGGTAAACAGCGGCTTGTCGATTTCGCTGGCATCGAACACCATTTGCGACATCATGTCATACAGCTGCGCGCCCGCCAGCTGGCGGCGCCGGCGGCCGAAGACACCCTCCGGCAGTTCGAACTTGCGCGGCGGCAGGATGGTCATGGTGATCTTCGGGAAGCGGCGCAGCACGGTTTTTCCGGCGGAGCGGGAGAACGGCGTATATTGCGCGCCGTCGATGCGTATCGGCAGCACCATCGCACCCGCCTTGTCGGCGATCATGCCGGGGCCTTCATAGACCTTCATCAGCGATCCCGTCATGGAAATGCGGCCTTCGGGGAAAATCATGCCCGTCTTGCCGCTTTTCACCACATCGATCAGCGATTTCAGCGCCAGCGGGTTGGTGGGATCGACCGGATAGGCATCGACCATGCGGAGCAGCGGCTGCATCCACCACGCGCGCGCGATATGCGTGTTGACGGCGAAGGTGATTTTATTGGGCAGGTAGGCGGCGATCAGCGCGGCATCGAGGAACGAGGTATGGTTCGCGATAATCAGCACGCGCTCGCCCGCTTTCTCGAAATTCTCCAGCCCCTTCACTTCGACGTTATACGCCCATTTGAAAATCGCGCGGCAGACGGAGCGCAGCAGCGCATCCGGCAGCAATTGCACGATATAAACCGCGACCAGAATATCCATCAGCGCCATGGCAAGGAAGATGCCGGGGATGCTGGCCCCCGCCTTCAGCAGCACGGCGCCCATGATCGACGACGCCACCATGAACATCGCGTTCATGATGTTCAGCCCCGCAATCATGCGCGCCATGTAATTCGGGTCGGTGCGTTTTTGCACGATGGCATAGAGCGGCACGACGAACATCCCGCCCGACACCGCAATCGCCAGCAGGTCGGCCACGATGCGCCAGTTGCCGGGCTGCGACAGGAAGGTCGATGCCGTCAGCAGGCTCGGCTGCGGGGGCAATGCGGCATTCGCCGCAAAATAAAGGTCGATGCCGAACACCGCCATGCCGATTGCGGCCAGCGGCACATAGGTCGCCTGCACCTGCCCCTTCAAAAGTTTTGAGCAAAGGATGGAGCCCGCCGCGATGCCGACCGAGAACAGCGTCAGCAGCAGCGTCACAACGCTTTCATCGCCGCCGAGGTAGATTTTGGCGAAAGCGGGGAATTGCGTCAGGTAGGTCGCCCCCACCAGCCAGAACCACGAAATGGCCAGAATGGCGCGGTAAACACCCGTGTTTTCCTGCGTCGCCGCCAGTATCCGCTGCGTTTCCTGCCAGAAATTGCGGTTGATGACGAGGTCGGGCGACGGCCCGGGCGCGGTCGGGATAAAACGGCTGGCGCAATAGCCCGCAACCGCAACGGTCACGCAGGCGACGGAAATAATGACCTCGCCCAGTTCCTTGTGCGCAATCAGCACACCGCCCGCAATCGTGCCCAGCAGGATCGCCATAAACGTCCCCGCCTCGACATAGGCGTTGCCGCTCAGCAATTCCTGCCCCTCCAGATGCTGGGGCAGCACGGCGTATTTCACGGGACCGAAAAAGGTGGAATGCAGGCCCATGCAGAACAGCACGACGAACAGCACGAACAGGCTATGTGTCAGGAACCCGATTGCCGCCAGCAGCATGAAGCCGATTTCAGCAATTTTCACATACTGCGCGATGCGCGCGCGGTCGATCTTATCGGCGAACTGGCCGGCGGTCGCCGAGAACAGGAAGAACGGCAGGATAAACACCCCCGCCGCCATAGTAACGAGTATCTGCGGCGGGATAGATGTTTCCGTCGCAAGCCGGAAGGTGATAAGCATCGCCATCGCCGTCTTGAACAGGTTATCGTTGAACGCACCCAGGAATTGCGTCAGGAACAACGGAAAAAACCGCCGCGATTTCAGGATGGACATGCGTCGTCGCGCCCCTCGTCAGATGGTTAAAGAGACGCCCGGAAGAAATCCGGCCGCCTTATTCGAAGTTTTCCGCCACGAAACGGTCGAGCAGGCGGACGCCGAAGGCCGACGCGCCCTTCGGCGCTGCCGTGCGGTCCTTGTTGTTCCATGCCACGCCAGCGATATCGAGATGCGCCCATTTCACGCCCGGCTGGATAAACCGTTTCAGGAAATGCGCGCCGATGGCGGAGCCCGCGTCGCGGCCGCCCGAAATGTTCTTGATGTCGGCGGCAGGGCTGTCGATTGCCTTGTCCCAGGCATCATTCAGCGGCAGGCGCCACAGTTCCTCGCCCACGCCTTGGCCAGCCAGCGTCAGCTGCTGCGCCAGCCCGTCGTCGTTGGAGAACAAGCCCGCATATTCATGGCCGAGCGCGATGATGACCGCGCCCGTCAGCGTCGCGAGATCGACGATATGCGTCGGCTTGAATTCTTCCTGCGCGTACCAGAGCGCGTCGCACAAAATCAGGCGGCCTTCGGCATCGGTGTTCAGGATTTCAATCGTCTGGCCGGACATCGAGGTCACGATGTCGCTGGGGCGGCAGGCATTGCCGGACGGCATGTTTTCGGCGAGCGCCACCACGCCCACCACATTCACCTTCGCGCCGCGCGCGGCCAGCGCATACATCAGGCCGGTGACGGCGGCGGCGCCCGCCATATCCCATTTCATGTCTTCCATGCCGGCGCCGGGCTTCAGCGAAATGCCGCCCGTATCGAATGTCACGCCCTTGCCGACGAAGCAGATCGTTTTGTCTTTCTTGCTGCCGCCATGATATTCCATGGTCACCAGTTTCGGCTCGCGCGCCGAGCCTTGGCCGACGGCCTCCAGCGCGCCCATGCCGAGCTTCTGGATTTCCTTCATGCCGAGCGTCTTCACCTTCACGCCCAACGGCACCAGCTCGCTCTTGATGATGTCGGCGAAGCTGGCGGGATAAAGGATGTTCGGGGTTTCAGACACGAGATCGCGCGTCAGGTAAACGCCGTCGATCAGCGTATCGGCTTCGTCGAACAGCTTCTTCGCCTTTTGCGGATGGTCGACAGTGAAGCTGAGCGCTTTCACGGTCGGTTTTTTGTCTTTCGGTTCCTTGGTCAGGTATTTGTCGAAGCGGTAGGACGACAGAACAGCGCCGGCCGCCATGCTGGACGCCGCTTCATTGGCATCGAGGTGTTTCAGCGCAAGGCCTTCGGAGGAAAAGGACAGTTCCGCGCTTGCCGCCTTGCGGGCGTTCAGGAGCGACACGACCGTGCCGCCGATTTTCTCGAAATCCGTTTCCTTCAGGTCTTCGGCCTTGCCGAGGCCCACGATCACCACATGGCGGTGGGGCAGGCCTTCCGGCCCTGCGATGACCAGCGTCTGCGCCTTTTTACCCTCGAAGCTCTCCGCCTCCATCGCGCGCTTCAGCGCGCCGTTGGTTTTCTTGTCCGCCCATTTGCCACCCTCCAGCAATTTGCCGCCTTCGGTCGCAAAGGCGACAAAGGCGTCTGATTTGGGGGCTTTTGAATCGAAAGAGATTTTCATGGCAGACCTATTTTTCTTCCTTTTTGGGACGGGAGAGGCTAAAAAACCTTAGAGGATAAATATAAAGAGGTGGTTAAGACGAAGTCCACCCAAAGATTGCCCGGAAGCAGGTCATGCTGATTACCCGCTACCTTATGAAGAATCTGGTTTCCGCGACCGTTTTCGTCACCCTTGCGCTGACGATGGTCGTGCTGCTGACGCAATCTTTGAAGATTCTGGAACTGGTGGCCAATTCCGACGCCCCGCCCGGCCTGTTCGTGAAAATGGTCGCCTTGTCGCTGCCCAAGTTTCTGGAAACCATCCTGCCCGTCGCTCTCGTGATTGCGACCATTTTCACCTATAACAAGTTTATTATGGATAACGAACTGGTTGTGCTGCGCTCCTGCGGTTTCGATCACCATGCGCTTGCCCGCCCGGCCCTGCTGCTGGCGGCCTGCACGGTCATCGGCATGCTGGTGCTGACGACCTATGCGACGCCCGTGTCCTATGCCGCCATGCAGTCGCTGCGCACGCAGGTGATGTCGAAATATTCGGCCTTTCTGCTGCGCGAAGGCGTGTTCAACACCTTTGGCAAGGACCTGACCGTTTACGTGCGCGGCCGCGACCGCAACGGCGATCTGACCGGCATCCTGATCCACGACCGCCGTGACAAGAACAAGCCGCCGTCGACCACCACCGCCAAGCGCGGCCGCCTGGTGATGAACAAGGACATTCCGACCATTCTGGTGCAAGACGGCATGCGCCAGCAGATGGATACATCCAGCAATTCCGTCAGCCGCCTTTACTTCTCCGAATACATGATCGAGGTCAATTCGCTCGACACCGGCCAGCGCGTGCGCAACCGCGATTACAGCGAACGCACCCTGCCGGAACTGCTGCGCCCCGACATGTCCGTCAAATACGACCGCGACCACCGCGAGGTGTTTCTGGCGGAGGCGCATGCCGATCTTGTGCGCCCGTTCCTGTCGGTCGCCTTTGTGCTGCCGGCGCTGGCCGTGCTGCTGGTCGGCCCGTTCAACCGCCGCGGGCAGGGGCGCAAGGTGACGGTCGCCGTGCTGATCATCGTCGCCGTCATGGCTGCGAACCTGATGCTGACCAGCACGACCAGGCGGCATATCGAGCTGGCGCCGCTGCTTTATATCGCGGTATTTGCGCCTATTTTCGCCAGTTATTACGCGCTTGGGCTGCGCGGCGAGCAGCAGATCATGGCGCTGCTGCGCCGCTGGAACGAGCGCCGCGTGCGGCAGGCGGGGGCGCCGGCATGATTTCATCGCCCACACTATTCCGCTATATCAGCCGCAGTTTCATGTTCAACGTGCTGATGATTTCCTTCGTGCTGATCGGGCTTGTCTTCGTCATCAACTCGATCGAGATCCTGCGCCGCGCGGCGGCGCATCCCGATATCGGGCTGCCGCTGGTGATGCAGATGTCGCTGCTGTCGCTGCCGCAATTCGTGGAGCGCGTGCTGCCCTTCGCCGTGTTGTTCGGGTCGATCTATACCTGCTGGCGGCTGAACAAGACGCACGAGCTGGTCGTCATCCGTTCCTCCGGCCTGTCGGCATGGCAGTTCCTGTTCCCGATGATGGCGGCGGCGATGCTGTTCGGCCTGTGCGTGACTACGATGATGAACCCGATTTCCGCCATCCTGTCCGCGA
>JADYYV010000110.1 GCA_020853455.1 Alphaproteobacteria bacterium
CCTGCGCTCGTTGCTGGGATGCGACGCGTTGACGAAGCGGTTGAACCACGATGTTTCCGCGGGCTTCGGCGGCTCGAGGCCTTGTGACCGGTATTGGTATTCCGTTTCGATGCGCTTCATCTTGACCATCGCGTTCTTGATTTTGCCAAGCGCGGTCGTCAGGTCGCCGGTGCCGCCGGTCATCAGCGCCGCGCCGCGGTCGCACATTTCTTCCTGATGTCGGGATTTAATTGACTTCAATGCGCGGCCCACAAGGTTGCTGGCCGCCACTACGCCGATCACGGGCAGCAGGGGCAGAGGCCCTGCAATGGCCGCCACGATCAGGCTCGCGTTGATGATGCCGTTCAGCGGCATCCGCGCCAGCCATTTCACGCCGTTCTTGGGGTGATCCAGCGCGATATGCGTCATTTCATGCGCGACGACCGCGCGCAATTCGCCCGCATCCAGTTCGGATAGCGCGCCCTTGCCCAGCATGATGACGGGGTCCTTGCCCGACGGTCTTGTCGTCGTGCCCGCCATGTAATCGGATACAAGCCCGCCCAGCGTTGCGCGGCCTTCTTTTTTGAAGAACTGGTCGATCACGAAAACTTTCGGCACCTGTTGCAAATTCGCGGATTTCGCCAGATGCAGGTATTCCGCGACGAAGGTCGGATGTTCCTTGCCGAATTTCACCTGAAACGCGTTGCGGTCTTTCGGGTCGTTGAAATCGTATTCAAGGAAATCGCCGGATTTATGCTTCAGCAGCAGTTTTTCATGCACCATGTCGACGGCCTTGGTGACGCCCCAACGCGACAGCGCCCAGAAACCCAGCGCAACCGGCGCCGCAATCACCATCCCGCCCACAAACGGCGCGAGCATCGCAAGCTTCACGCCCAGAATGCCGATATGCCCGGCCTCCGGCAGATACTCGCCTTTGATTTTTTCGGGTAAGGTCTGGAACTGGCGGATTGCGCCGGTCTTTTCATCAACAAAGGGGGAGGGGATTGCGGTTGCCATCGTCGTCTCCTGCTGCCGTTAAGCGTCGGATGAAAGCGTATCAAGACTGCATGGATTGTAAAGCCTGCGGGGTTTTTAGTTGACCCGCTCAAATATTTACACGCTCTGGAAAATCGCCGCAAAAAAAGTTTGTTAACCTTCGATCTCATTTTAATTGAAGGAAAGGTGCGAAGTGCATGGAAAGGATTCAGTTTTTTTCCGGCATTTCCGGCCGCGCGCCTGAATGGTGTTAAGTTCAGGAACTTTCAGCAAATATTTTGCATTTACCCATCATCTAGTACGCTATAGTGAACTTATCCACAAGATCTAGTGACGCCACTTTGTTCCAGTTTAACGAAAGTGAGTACACTTATGACTGCACCCGCAATGAATACCGACTTGCTCGCGTATAACTTTAATCTGGGTACCACGAACTTTACAGCGCATATCAACCGCGATACGGCTGAACAGCCCCTGCCCGTTGTCGGCAAGAGCTTCATGCACGAACTCGCGCGCGAAGGCGACGTCCTCTCCGCCGAAGTCATCATGGACAAAGGCGGCGAGATCGACGCGCCCGACGACGAAGGCCGCCGCCCCCTGCACGAAGCCGCTTTCTTCGGCAAGCTGGAGATGGTGGAATTCCTGGTCGCGATGGGCGCGGTGAAAGACGCACCCGTGCATCCCTTCGGCTATACCGCGCTCTGGTTCGCCGTCACGCGCGGGCATTTCGATGTCGCGAAATACCTGCTCGAAAAAGGCGCGAACGTGAATGTCGCCGATGCGCTGAACGGCCAGACGCTCCTTCACATCACCGCGCTGCGCGGCGACATGAAGATGGCGGGCCTGCTGATCGCCGCCGGCATCCACACGCTGACCGAAGACAAGCAGGGCAAAACAGCCCGCGACGCCGCCGCCCGCGGCAACCACAAGCAGCTGGAATCCGTGTTGCTGAAGGTGATGGAACATCACGCCCGCTTTGCGGCGTAAGTTCTAGGGGGCGCATAGCTCCAGCCAGACGGCGTTGTTGTCGTCTGTCATGGCCTTTGTTTCGGCGGTGTCTGCGGCTGCCGTATAGACCGGCTTATATATTTCGCAAAAATCACCGCGTGAAGCGGGCGCGCACGCGTTCAGCATAGCCAGCATCGCGGCGCAGGCGATCGCGCGCGCCAGCCGCCTTTTCGGCCGTCGTTCTGTCATGTTCAAGCTCCTGCACTTTCTGGTCCGATTTTCCGGCGTGATAGGCGATAAAGCAGGCGAGCCCCAGCGCGCCCGATCCCAGCAGCACGATCCACAGCGCGCTCACGGCGTTTTATCGCGCGTAAACGCGCCCACGATGCCGCCCGCCGCCATGCCCGCCGCGATGATGGCCTCCTGCTGTTCGGGCGACAGGATAAGCCCGAGCGCGGTTGCGAGTGAAATAAGGCCGAGCCATGTCGAGCGTTCTTTTGCCCGGTCGGCGATGAAGGTGACGAATTTCTGCATGTTATTTGTCCTTTCCAAGCGCAAGCGACGCTGCCTGCGCGTATAATTCGGGGGCGTACCAGTCGCCCCGTTCGTTTTCGTGCCCGTTTTCATGCTTCACGATGGCGCGGGCAAACGCCGCCAGCGTGTCGGGGCGCGTCAGGTCGAGCTTCTGGCGGCGGCGCACGCCCAGCTGCTTCGATACGCTTTCCGCGTAATGGTCGGTCGCGTTTTCATGCGGCGGGGCGTAGCGGTTGATGATGCTTTGCACGGTATCAAGGTCGTAACGGCGGTAATAGGTCAGCAGCAGCACCATCAGCGCCCGCAGGCCCAGCAGCGGCGATTCGAATTCCACGAATGCGGTATCCGCCTGCACCGCGCGCTGGCCGCGCCATTTCGCGGATGTCAGGCGGATATTGCCGGGGTTGTTGTTGCGGATGCCGCGCGGCAGTAACAGATGGGTGCTCATGTCAGTTGCGCTCCCGCATATAAAGCTCGATGCGGTTGATGCCTTCCGCCAATGCAGTGATGCGTTGTTCAAGCGCCACCAGCCTTTCTGCCGTGTGTTCGTTGGATGAAATCCATTTTTCGATGAATTCGATGCGCCGCGTGATGCTGGCCGCCCACCATACCGTCGTCACAAGGTGGACAAGCAGGGTCAGCGACAGCGTCAGCAGGGCGACGGCCGTATTGTCGATCATGTCTGTTTCTTTCGATGTTACTTGATTTCGCGCACGATCAGCGTGGCCGCCGATGCGCCGCCATACAATCTGCCGGTTGTCGTGCCGTTCAGCCGGCAGGTGCCGCTATTCGCGCCGACGCGGATTTTATAGGTGCGCGCGGATGTCGAACCCGCGCTTTCGAGATAAATCACCCCGATCGGCCCCGGCAGGTTGACGCTGCCCGCGATGCCCGCGCTGGCGGCAAGGGCGTTGCTTCCCGAATCCCTGAACAGCGCCGCAATCATGCTGGCGCTGCCCGATGCCGCGCCCATCGCGCGGAATTCGACCTCGATCGTGCTGGATGCCGATGTGGGCGTGATGGAAACGGTCACCACCTCGGTGCCTTCGGTGTTCTGCGGGATGGTGTCGTCGTTCGGGATGGTGGTCGACAGGTCGGCATTCGACGCATATGTCGCCGCAACCGACTGGATCACCGCGCCCGCCGGAATATCGGCGCGGGCGATTGCCGCCACGGGCTTTCCCGACGCGGGGTGGTAGCCAAGACATTGCCAGTTGCCGCCGGAAATCCGCGCGAATTCCGCCACATCGCCCGCCGCCGTCGTGATATTCGCGCCGGTCGGTAAAATCAGCGACGTCGCGTTATGCGTCAGCGTCAGGGCCGATTGAAATTTCACCCAGACATGGTTGCGCCCCGTCGATGTGCCAAGGCTGGTAATCGTCGTTGTGCCGCTCACCTCCACATAGTCGCTGTTCGCGGCGCCGATATCGGCGGTCGATGCCGATGCGACCGCCGTGCCCCGTGCCAGCAGGAAATTGCCGGTAATGGCGGGATTGGTCAGGATAAAATTGGTGCCGTCATAAACAAGGACGAAAACGCCGCCCGCGACCATCGCATTGGCGCTCAAATCGCTGCCGTCCTGCGTCTTGACCGCTTTCGCGCCCAACGCGTTTACGTTGATGGTGCTGGCGCCCGTTACCGTATTCGCGGGCTTCAGGATCACCACCTGCCCCGCCGCGTAGCCCGACAGCGCCGGCACCGGCGCCACGGCATAGGTATTCGCCGATCCGGTATCCGCGGCGTAATTCGCGTATTTCAGCGCCGCCGTGCCGTGATAGGGCTGGAACGCGTTGCTGGATGCGTTGATGCTGCCCAGCGCAATCCAGTCCGCGCCGTCATGCAGCTTCAAAAGCCAGGGCGTGGATGAATCGTCGAGCCAGATCGCGCCCGCCTCCGCGTAATCGGGGGCGGATGATCCTTTGTGGTGCGACAGCAGCGCCTTTTTGCCGTCATTGTCTTCCTGCCGGAACGTCAGTCCGGTCTTGTTGGCGCCGATGGTGGGGCTTGCCTGTGACATCGTATTTCCTTTTTTGAATGAGAGGTTGTCAGGTCTGCTCGCCATAGCCGCGGGCGAGGTAGTCGAAACTGCGCGCAATGCCCGATCCGGCCGCGCTGAAGAAGCGGATGGTGAAGCCGCCCGCGCCCTGATCGGTGATCGTGTAATATTCGCCCGTGCCCATATCGCGCGGCGTCACGGTAATGGCGGGCGTATCGCGGAAGGCGCGGGCGAAGCTGACCAATAACCCGCCCGCCTCCGCCGCCACGCTGCGCGCGCTGTAAATCCGGTCGGGCATGTCGATATCGACGCTCAAACCCGATAGCGACGGCGTGATATTGGCGGCCGCTGCGCCCAGCAGCACGCGGAATTCAAAGGCGCGCGCCGTGTAGTCACCGACCACGAACGGTATCCAGTCCGACCAGACGGGCGATATATCCGGGTGGTCCGGCGTGTGGCGCAGCTGCAGTTGCAGCGACCACAGCGACGGATCGACGTCTTCGTCCATCGTCTCGACCGCGTCGAAATTGCTCCAGCTATCCACCCCCGCATTCAGGTCGATGCCCGCCACGGCGATGCGGGCGGTCAGGCGCGACGTATAACTTGCGCCCAGATCGACCGTGCCTGCAAATTCATACATGCCGGTATCCCACAGCCCCTGTTCGCCGATATCGATGTTTTCGATGGCGTCGAAATCGTCCCAGTCGTCGATGCTGTCGCGCCCCGACAGCTGCAATGCGCCGGCGCTGATGGCCGTGCCGGTTTTTACGCCTGCGAATGCCGGGCTTTCGGTGACGGTCAGGATGGCGTTCTGCCCGGCAACGCTGACATCCGCCACGGCAACCGCCGCATTCGCGCTCATGCGCCCGCCCACATCGACCGCCTTCAAAAGATAAGTGCCCGCCGCCGCCGGCACGGTCGCCGTCGTCGCGTCGCGCGGGATGCTGGCGATGATATCGACCGCGCCGCTCCAGCTCACCCCCGCCAGCTGCGGCGAAAAGCGCAGGTTGTAACCGTTCAGGTCAAGATCGGGCGCGGCCTGCCACGATAAATGCGCCGTATCGCCCAGCACGTTGATGCTGAACCCGGACACATCCGATGGCAGCGCTGCAGTGCCCTGCACGCGGTGACCGGAGACCAGCAACGCCTCCGACACATAACCTTGCGTCGTCGCATACCTGATTTGCAGGTCATAGGTTTCCCCCTCCGCAACATCCGTGACGGAAATCCGGCCGCCTGCCTGCACCGCCATTTCGGCCGGGCGAAACCGCGTTTCGTCCCGCGCGCGGATCAAAACATCGGGTATCAGGCGCGGCATCGCGGGCGCCTGCAGCGTAATCAGGATGCGCGTCTGCAGCGATCCGTCCGTGTTGCGGATCAGGGCTTCCTCGCCGGACTGTATTTCGTTCAAGACCGGCACCGGCGGCCGCTGCAAATCGGCGGGCACGGTCACATGGCTGTTGAAGGCCGGAATAACGCCTGTATCGGCCGCATGGATGCCGGGCGCCGCATCGACGCAGGTGATGCGCGCCGACAGATTGCCCTGCGGCACGATCGATTTCACGACCAGCTCCACGCTTTCAAGGTCGGCCTCGCCGAACATGGCAAGGTCGTCCGGCTGGGGCGCATCGGGCACGGGCACGGGCGCGGCGAATAAAATGGTTTTGGTGTCCCCCGCCGCCGTCTGCGCGGTCAGCACCAGCGAACTGCCGTCCGATTTTCTGAAACGTATCGCATAGGCCTTGCCCGCCTGCATGGAAACAACCGCGTCCAGCACAACGCCCGCCATCGCGTCGCCCGCCATAACCAGCGATTTCACGCGCCCCGTCATCAGCCCGAACAGCGGCACATCATGCGAAAACCGGATCAGGTCGCCGCGCGTGCAGACGATATGTTCCACATCACAGGAAAAACTGTAGGTTTCCGGCCGCAGCCGCGCGGTTGCGATATGATACCGCCCGTCGCGCCAGGCCTGCTGCGCATCGGTCACGCCCGGCAGTTCCAGCGTTTCATAGGCCTGCGTGTTCTCCTCGTTATAGCCGTCGTCATAGACCAGCCGTTCATCCTGCAGCCAGCCTTTGGCGCGGTTGATGAAACGCACGCGCAAAGCCTGCGGCAGCGCGTCGAATTCCTTGCGCCCCTCGAACCCGTAACTGTTGCGCGGGGTGAAATGCTGGACGGGCACGCTCTGCGCGCTGTCCGCCACCACGCCCCATTTGCCGTCCAGCAGCGTCGGGCTGGCGCGGCCCGTGGCTGCGATGCTGTGCAGCATTTCACGCACGGAAATATCGTAATCCACCACCATGTTGAACTGGCGGTTTTCGGCCGCGCAAGCCTCGTGCCATTCCTGCAGCCGCGCAAGGTCGATGCGGCTGTCGCTTAACGGCCGCGCATTCGCGTTTCCCTGCAATACGTGGCGGAACAGCGACGCCGGGTTGCAGGTTTCCTGAAGTGTCCAGTTTTCCCCGTCCCAGTCCGGCAGGATCGACGACACCACGCCGTTGAAGCGGTCGATCACGCCGTTCAGCTGCCCCGTCGCCTTGATGCGCAGCGCGGTCATGGCCAAATTTGGCATCCGCACGGGATAGGCGTAACGAATGGTGCGCAGCGCCGTCCACACGGTTTCGTCGAAAATACGGTTGTCGTCGCCGGCATCCGCCGTCATGCGGCGCACGCGCACATCGTACTGCCCCTTGGGCACCTTGAAGGTGACGGTTTCGCGCAGGGCGGCGGTCTGCTTGCCCGTGATCTCGATGCCCGGAAACTGCAATCCGCCCGCCGCAATCTGCAGCTGGTTGGCCTCTGCTGCGGGCGATACGGCAAAATCGCTTCCGGTTTCAAAATTGACGCCGAAAATTGTCGGGTCGCGTTCGTCCGTGATGTCTTCCGGCGCGACGATATTATCGCCGTCGGACCGCCGCGCGATGCGCGCCAGCGGAATCTTGTTGGCGGGAACGGCGGGTATTTCCACGTCGCCTTCGTCGATGCCGGTGCGAAACGCCGTGCCGCGAATAACCGTCAACGCGCCGCTTGCCGCATCCAGCACCACGCGGTCGATGCGCGTCACAACATACGTCGCATCCCTTGTCTTGTACGCCGCCGGTTTTGCGGCCAGCGATATGTCGCGCGCGGCATGGGCGGTGTAATCATCCGCGCCCGCGCTCCAGTCATTCGTGCCGGCAGGCGCATATTGCACCTCGACGCGCACGGCAGCCGACAGCCGCCCGCCGCCGCCCGCGAATTTCACAAGGCCGCGCGGCAGGGTGATATCGACGCCGATCTCGTCGGCATCGGCCTCCGTCGTGCGCACGATATATCCCGCGCTTTGCGTCGCCGCCGCGCCCAGGTCGTTTTGCAGCACGCTGTTGCTGTAAAGGGTCAGCGGCGCATCGTCTGCATATCCTTCGCGCGTTTCGATCTCCACCCCTTCGAACGCCGATAGCGGCGTCTCGCCGATCTTCAGGTCGCTGATTTTCAACGGGCCATAGCCCCAGACGAACAGCAGGCGCAAATACTGGTCGCTGCCCGCCGTTTCGGTATAGGGCAGCGCGCCGAAGGGCGGCACAAAACGGTGGCGGCCCAGCACGCGCGGCACGCGGCCGAAGGGTTGTGCGCGGTTCTGCGCGCCCTGGATGAACAGCGTCGGGCTTTCCTTCTGCGCCGAAAAACGCGGCCGGCCGGGGGGTGCCAGCGCGTTCAGCGCCAGTTTCCCCGCAATGCCAAGGCCGGTCGTCAGCAGTTTTCCCGCAAGGCTGCCCGCCGTCGCGCCGAACGCGCCCAGCAAGCCCGCGCCCAGTTGCGGCATCACGGCGGTCAGCGCCAGCGACAGGATCGTGCGCAGCGGGTTCTTGCCGCCGCCGCCGCCCATCGGCACGGCGCGCAGCGTCAGCACCGTGCCCGCCTTGGGCCGGATGCGCGCCCAGTTCTCGCGCGGGATATAATCGCCGTCCAGAAAGGCGTGCAGGAATTCATGGCGCAGCCCGCCCGCAACCTGCGCCGCCATATCGGCCACGGTCGCGCCTGCGGGAATTTGCGCGCAAATCCGCTCCGCCGCAAAGGGATGCGGCGCGAGCGTCACATTGATGTCTGTCATTTTTTAAGACCTATATTGTCAGCTGGCCGGTATGTAGCGGTAAAATCCGTAAACGCGGTCCTGCCATTTGTGGCCGCGGTATTTTTCGATCGCGGAATCGATGCCCTGTTCCACATGCAGCATCTGCCCGTCGCCCAGCACCAGCCCCACATGCGTCGGCAGACCGGCGAGGCGCAGCACGATCACGTCGCCGCAGCGCTCGCTTCCTGCGGCGACGCTTTCCCACAGCGGGATCTCGCGCGCCACCAGCCCCGCGATGCGGGCGGCGTCGGTCGTGCGGCGGTATTCATTGGCAAGCGACGGCAGCGATATATTGAACTGCTCCAGCAGCACCAGCCGCGCAAGCCCCCAGCAGTCGATGCCGCCGCGGTCGCGCCCGTGTTCGGTGAAGGGCAGGCCGATATATCGCCCCGCCCAGATCGGGACGGGCATGTGATGTGATCCTTGAATGTCTGGATTTCGGGCAAGAAAAAACCCGCCGGGTAAGGGCGGGTTCTTTCTCGGGAAGAAACTTTTTAGCTTACATGCTCGATCCGGGCTTGGCGGTCGCGCGTGGCGCGGTGGCTGCCTTGGCGGCGGGCGTGATCTTTTCAACGTATTTGTTGAAACGCTCTGAATTCGTGGTGTCCGGGTTCGAGGCAACATAGTCGGTCATCTTGGTGACCAATGCCTGCGTCGGTGCGTCGAAGCCTTTGCGCGTATCTGCGAAAGCCAGTTCGAGAGAGCCGGTCAGGAAGTCTCCTGAACCAAAGCCGCTGCCCGTTGCATTCGCGAAGAACTGGGACTGTTTCGTCATTATATAATACCCCTCACACCTGCCGTTGTTCGGTACGTAAACGTCCGGTTGCCCGTATGTTTTACATGATTTCTATTATCGTATGCCAGCTTTACAAATTTTACCATAAGAAAAATAAAAGTAAGGTAAACGACCCTGAATCATCCAATCTTAACAGCGTGTTAGAACAGGCCTGGAAATAGTCCCGGCGAGAATATTGCAGCCGGAAACGGCTCGGAAATGAAGTCTTCCAGGCTCAGGTTTCCCGCCACAACTTGCGAATCGTAAGATACGTCGGTCAGGCGGAAATCCTCGAACTTCGCCTCGATAACATCGGGGGCCGATGCCCGCACAATTTCGATCAATATATACGCCGCCGACTGCAGCGACCGGATCGCCAGCACCACGCGGCGGTCGATATTGTCGATCGAAAGGCGCGCGGTCGGCGGCGATCCTTCCGCGTCATCGGGCAATGTCAGCTCGAACGGGAAGGGCGAAAACACCTGTTCCCGGCTGATGGTCGCAACCGCGTCGCTGGTGACACGCAGCGGTTCTTGCAGCGTCGGGTGCGACAGCGTCAGCAGGATCAGGAACACCTCGCCCGTGCCGGATGCGTTGATGGCCGTGCGCGCGGCCAGCGTCGTGTTGCGGCTCATGGCAGCACCTCCAGCTCCATCGTGACTTTAAAAAAATCGCCGTTGACGGGGGCGTATACCGGCGGCTGTTTGAAACGGCAGTCGACGGGTTCTTCCAGCCGCGGATGCGGGAATGAAAAACTAAGCGCGCCCCACATCAGCTCGTCGTTGAAAAAATCGCTTAAGCGCTCCACCTCCGCGCGGCTCATGATGTAGGACAGGGCAAGGCGCGCGACGCCCGCGCTGGTGCGCGGGCGGAATTTGGCGGGGCCGGCATCCATGCCTGTGCGCACCAGCACATCGGCGGGCGTTTCAATCATGCCGTCGGATAACGGCGATTGCGGCAGCGTTTCGGGCCAGATTGGCATGCGTTGCTTCTCCTATCGTCCGATCAGGGTGGGGACAAGGCCGAACAGCGACCGCAGCACGCCGCCCGTTTCGCGCCCGCGCACCAGTGAATTCGCCACCATCTGGTCGATGGTGATTTCCAGCGTCTTGCGGTCGAACGCGCCTTCTTCGGTCACGCCGATTTGCGCATTCGTGTTGTTGTGGATCACGATGCTGGTGCCGCTCCCCTGCGCGCTGCGCCCGGCAAAGGCGGTCGCGATGCCCGCCGCCATTTCCTGCCGCAGCAGCTTTGATAGTTCCTGTGTGATGATGTCCTGAATATCCGTCATGTATTGTCCTTTCCGTCCGGAAACCGTTGCAGCATGGCTGCCATGAATTCTTTTGCGGGCGCGGTTTTGGGCAGCGTGCCGTGCCATTGCGCATGGCCCAGATAGGCGTCGCAAAGATCGGGCAGCGATGCCCGCGCCAGCGTGTCCGGCGTCCAGCCCAGCACGCCCATGAAAAACCGGCGCAAAGATGTGATATCTATGCGCCGTGCGTCTTTCCCGGCGCCTCCCCCATATTGATCGCCCCCATCGCGGATGCCGGGGCCAACACCGCGCAGAATATTTCCGCCAGCAGCAGGGCGGGGGACTGCCGCAGCAGATGCGCGTCAAGCTCCGCGCGCGGCGTATCGCAGCCCGCAAGACCGTAACAGGCGCGCAGATGCTCCAGCGTTTCGGCCAGTTTCATTTCCCGCGCCACCAGTTGTTCCGCCGCCTTCAATACCGTCGTCTTTTCCTCCAGCGCCGCCACCAGCGCCAGCGTGACGGGCAGGGCATAGCTGCGGTCGATGCCCGGCAAAGTGATGCTGTTCTTCATGCGCCCCCCGTGAATGTGCCGCCGCCGCTGCGGATCAGCGTGACCGAAAAACTTTCCAGCCCGTCGAAACTGCCGCCCCGCGCATATTCGGCAATCACGAAACAGGCCGCGTATTTATCGCCGTTGGGAAAACACAGCTCGTAGTTATCGGCGGTGCGGTTAAAGGCCGCATGGCGCAGCCGTTCTTCCGCCGCCGCATCCTTGAACAGCCCGTCCATCTTCACCTGCATGTCCTGCACGCCGGCGCCCGCGATTAATTTTTGCATCCCGCCCGCATCCATCGTGGTGGCATCGGCGGGGCGGTTATTGATGCTCATGGCTGTGGTGCGCGCGGCACCCAGCGCGGCAAAAGATTCAGACGCGCCCCCGTCGCCGATTTTCAGCAACAGGTCGCGGCCGTTCTGGCTTGGCATTTTTGTTTCTCCTTAAACGGGTTCGGTGATGATGCGGTAACGCTGCACGCCGTGGCGCGTTTCGCCGTCCTGCCGCAGCTGCTGCGATATCAGGCGGCAGAACACCAGCCGCTGCCCGGCCACGGCAAAATCCTGCCCGTGCAGGGCGGCTGCGATGGCGGCCATGACGGCCTTTGCTTCCTTCATGCCCAGCGCCCGGCTATAGGCATGGATATCGATGGTCGTGTCGTATCCGCCGCCTGTCTGCGTCTCTAACGGCTCGGCCGCGCTTTCGCCCAGCACGATATAGGGAAAAGCCGATCCCTGCGGCACATGGTCGAAAACGCTGTCTGCGCCGTCCGCCAGCTGCGCGGTCAGGGGGGCAGCCCCCGCCAGCACGCTATAGATCGCGGCCTGCACCGGCCATAAACTGTCCTGCGGCATTATTTCATCCTTCTCGATTTGAATTTACCGGCCAAAAGGCCTAATTTGGATAAAGACACTTATCCGGAGCTATTTTCATGTCGCGCCAGCATTTCCTCGCCAGCCTTTCCGTCCTTGCCCTGTTAAGCGCGCCTGCGCTGGCCGCCGTTCCGCACACCGCGCCGGACAGCAGCCCGAACAGCCCCAAACCGCAGGCGGAAAAACCCGCCGCCGCAGAAGCGCCTGTATCGGCCAAGGACGCCGCGACGAAAAAAGAAGCGGCACCTGGTGCGACAACTCCCGCAGCCAAAGCCCCCGTCGATCCCGTTCGCCTGCGCGAAGAAGCCTTCGCCCGCGGCAAGCGCGCCTATGACCGCGGCGACTGGATGAAGGCCATCGCCGATCTGCGCCCGCTCGCCGAATACGGCGATGTGCGCGGCATGATGCTGCTGGGTAACATGTACCAGCTGGGCAACGGCGTCGGCGTCGATATGCGCGAAGCCTTCAGCCTGTATCACCGCGCCGCGATGGCGGGGTCGACCGACGGCATGGTGGCGATTGCCGCCATGTATCAGGCGGGCATCGGCGTATCGCTCAACACCCGCCTTGCCATCGGCTGGTTCGAACGCGCCGCGCGCATGGGCGACCAGTCTGGCGCGTTTTTCTTCGCCATCCACAATTTCCAGGGCAGCAAGGGCACGACCTATGACATGAAGGCCGATACGCTGGCCGCCTATAAATGGTTCCGCATCGCCGCCACCAACGGCGAAAACAAGCGCATCCGCAATTCCGCCTTCAAGCTGTGCCTGAAGCTTGAAGAAAAGCTGCCGCCCGACAAAGTGATCGAAGTCAAAAAAGAGGTCGATACCTGGGCGCCCGATACGCTCGACGAGCTGGGCCCCGATCCCGAAGCCGTACTGGCCAAGGAAATGAAGGAAAAAGGCATCCAGCCGGAACCGGAACAGGCAGCGCCCGCACCCGCGCCGGAAAAGGCGCCCGAAAAGGCGCCCGAAAAGGCACCGGAACAACCGGCCGAAAAACCGGCGGAAGCGCCCAAGCCCTAATAGGTTATATTTTCTTTCGTCTCCAGCGCCTCGCCGAACAGGCGAATGCCGAACAGGCGCACCTCGTATCTTGGCAGATACGGGTCGGTATCCAGCACCGTCACGCTGGCGAACCATTTTAAAATCATGATGCCGGCATAAACGCCCGGCACCACCCAGTTCATCAGGCCCAGCAGCATCAGGCAGCACAGCGCGACCGGCACGGCGTAGCGCAGGATGGCTTCCGTGCCCGGCACCTCGAACGCCCGGCGCAATCCCGCCTGCGTGCCGCGCAGGTAAACCAGCCGCCAGTCGTCGCCCTGCAGCTGCTGCGCCAGCCGCGCCGCGTCGGGCGCGGGATCGGCCAGTTTTTTGTGCAGCGCCTTCAGCTCGGAAATCATCAGCACGTGTTCGCGCCGGTGAAACAGCGCGGTTGCGAAGAAAAGACTGATGAAGGCGAAGAACTGCATGACCTGCCAAGGTTATTTCATTTGCGCGATGATTTCCAGCCACGTCTTCCCGCCGTCGGGATCGCGCAGCGAAACGATATTGTAAACGGTTTCGTCCTCCCGCAGCCGCATTTTGCTGTCCAGATCGTTCCTGTAATGGATGACGATGCGGCAGGGCTGCGACGGCGCGATTTGCGCGTCCTGCGTCATTTCCTGCCCGCCCAGCTCGGTCAGCGCCGCGTAAACATCGGCAACCGCGTCCCACGCGACCGTGAAACCGCCGCCGCCGTCGGGCGTTAACACGGGCGTCTCGACCGTCATTTGATGCGTCAGCAGCCCTATATTCATGACAGCCTCATGCGGCGGTGTCCCGCGAACAGGGGTGCCGCGCCCGAATTGCGGATCGCGGCTTCGGCTGCGTCGCCGCGGTTCATGTAAAGATGCGCGACCAGCCGCTTGATGCCTTCACGCAAGCTGGACGGCACATCGTCGGGCGTATCGCCGAAACCGGCGCTGAATTCGATCTCGATGCCGCTCAATGGCTGTCCCGGCCGGGGCGGCGCGCCGGTCATTTCAATGCGCCCCGGCCTGCCCGCCGTATCGACCGCGTATGATGCGGCGGGAAAAACCGCTGCGTCGCCGTCTGCGTCATACACGTTCACAGCCGCCACATGCACCAATGGCGGTTTGGGCAGCGACAGCGCATGTTTCGGCCATGCGTCAAGGTACAGGCGGCAGTCGCGCGTGATCAGCGCAAGGCCGGTATGTTCCTCGCAAATCTGGCGCGCGGTTCTAATCAGCGCGGCAATCGCATCGTCATCCGCGTCATGCGTGATGCGCAGATGCGCCTTCGCGTCCTCCAGCGTCACCGGTTCGCTCTCCGGCATGTCTTCGATCAGGTTCATGGCTTTTACTTTCGAAAAAGAAGGGGCGGAGTTTTTATCCTCCGCCCCTTTATCATCAGGTATTGGCGACCGGCAGCGACGACAGGTTGCCCTTGATCGCCAGCATGGCGATGGGGCCGCCGGTCGACAGCGACACGGGCGTCGCCGTCACCTTCACAAATCGTTTGCCGCCGCGATAGCCGATGACATGGCGTTTCTGTTCGTCGCCCGCCGCATCGACAGCCGTGAAAACGCCGGAGGCCAGGCCGGTGAAATTCAGCACATCGTCATCCGTGCAGGCGGCATAGGCTGCGGGCGCGCCGGTGCCGTCGTCTTCCGCATGTTCGATTTTCAGGTCGATGCGGTGCGTCGAATCCAGCGTATCGGCGATATCGCCCACCAGCACCACGATGGCGAGGGTTTCGGCGCCCTGCATATCGATGTTGCCGGAATTCAGCGCCGATCCCTGCACCGTTTGCGGGCGCAGAGTCTGCTGGATGGAAAGTGTGTTAATCAGGTCGTGCATGTATAATCCTTTCGGTAAAAAAGAAAATCCGGCACAGGCGGCGCGCGGGGAAACGCGCGCTTTCGTTGCGGGGCTTATATACCTGTGCCGGACCCGGCCTTTTCAGGCCATTCTGTTGGTGTTAGCTGGCCGAGAATTTCATCAGCTTGATCGCCTCGAAATTCACCACGTCGCCGCCGACGCGCTTGGTCGTATAGAATTTGACGTAGGGCTTGGCGGTGAAGTTATCGCGCAGGATGCGCACGCCCTGCCGGTCGACGATCTGGTATCCGGCGTTGAAATCGCCGAAGGCGATCGACAGGCTGTTGGCCGCAATCGCCGGCATGTCTTCGGCCTCGATCACGTCGAATCCCAGCAGCGACCCGCCCTGTTTCAGCTGGAAATCCGGCTGCCACAGGTAATTGTCGTCGCCGTCCTTCAGCTTGCGCACCGCCGCCAGCGTCGATCGCTTCATCATGAACACCGCCTTTTCGCGGTATGCCGATTTCAGCGCATAGACAAGGTTGATCAGCGCGTCGCCGGGATCGGATGACGCGAAGGCGCCCGCGCCGCCCGATGCGATTTGTTCGATCACGTTGAACGCCGATGCCGACGGCGTGCCCGCCGCATAGGTCAGGAAACCTCTGGGCTTGCGCACGCCGTTGCCGTTCACAAACGCCTCGTTTTCCATGCGGCTCAGGCGTTCCGCGATCTTGCCGGCCAGCCATTCCTCCACGTTGAACATCGCGTCGTCCAGCAGCTTTTGCGTCGCGCGCGGTTCGGCATATTGCTCATGCACGGGGATGCGGTATTCGCCGATCTTGGGCGCGGCGGTCTCGGCTCTGGCTTCCGTTTCGCCGACCCAGCCGCTTGTTGCCTCGTTCAGGTCGTTCACACCCTCCAGCGCGTCGGTGCCGATGGTGATGACATTCGCCACCTGCCGCATCGGGCTGGTTTCGCGCACCAGCGCCGAAATGCGGCCCGACATATCGGGCGTGACGGCAAAGCCGCCATCGGGATCGGACCCCGCCGCCAGCGCCTTGATCTCGTCCACGCCCGAACCGGCGTTGTTTTTGCGGATATAGCTGCGGAAGGCGTTGCGGTACTGGCGGTACGCATCGACGCCGAAGCCCTGATCCAGCGCGTGCTTGCGTTCCGTCATGAACTGCTCGGCTTCCTTCCAGTCGTCGCCCTTCGACGACGGCGCGCGCGACAGCGCGGTTTCCAGCAGGTCGACGCGTTTTTTCGCCGCATCCGCCGCGTCAGACGCGCGGCTGATTTCGGCGTTCAGGCGGTTGACCTTCATTTCGGTCAGCGGATCGGCCGATCCGCGGCGTTCCATTTCTCGGATGCGCTGGTCGTTCGCGTCCTTGAATTGTTCAAAAGCACGGCCCAGGTCATAGACCGCCGTGCGGATATCATTCGTCATGTTGTTTCCTTTTGTTCAGGTGAGTTTTCGGATGGTGTCGGCCAGTCCCTGCAACAGGGCGGCGGTATCGTCCTCCCCCGCGCAAGCATCGCGCTGCGCAAGGGATTTATAGCCTTGGGCGATGAAACCCTTGGCCTGCTTCCGGCTCATGCCTGCATCGCGCAGCAGAGCCTCGAATTCTTTTTGTGTCGGCACGGCGCCCGCCTGCAGCGCCGATTTCACGCGCTTCACGCGCGCCATGTCGTTCGCCGGAAAGGTGACCATGGAAATTTCCACAAGGTCCAGCTGCGTCAGGATGCGCGCGCCGCTTGCATCGTCGCGGTGCGAATCCCTGGCGCGATAGCCGATCGACAATCCCGTCACGACGTTTTCGCGCAGCAGCCGGTAGGCTTCGCGGGCGCGCGGAATGTCGGCCACGAACAATTCGCCCTTGACGTACAACCCGTGCTCGTCCTCCCGCATTTCGCGCCACACGCCGATCGGCTGGCGCGGGTCGTGCTGCCACAGCAGCGGCGGCAGGCGGTCATCAGCGGCGAAGTTTTTCAAACTGGCGCTGAAAGCGCCCGGCAGGATGCGGTCGTTCACGCTGTCGGTGACGCCAAAGACCGAGGCGTAACCCTCGAACACGCCTGTTTCATTCAGGAATTTCAGCTCGAACGGCGTCTCGAATTGGGGCAGCATTGTAATTTCCTTTCGTTTGAAACGAAGTGATTGGAGTTAACTGTTATTGTTTTGACAAATGACGCGCGAATCCCATAACCTTGGGTTAGTCATCACACGTCAGGCAGGTTTATTTGTTCAATCGCTTGAACCGTTGGTTCGATAACTTCTATGACACCATCAAGGCGGGGTATTACACCCCCGCAGCTCCGCATAAAATTCACGACGACAGCGCATTGCCGCGCAAGCCCTGGGTCACCACGGCGCTGGGCGCGCTGGGCCTGTCATCGGCGCTTGCGTCGAACACCGTCATCGACATGATGATCGGCGCGTCGCTGCTGGGCGTCGCGGCGGGCATGGGCCTTGCGGGCATTACCGGCGTTGCGCTGCTGGGCGCGCTGTATTTCCATTCAAAACACACGGGCGCGGAAAAAATCGCCGAAACCAACATGGCGGGGCAAAAGGTTGCGGGCACCCGCGCCGACCTTTACACGCTGCATACCGCGCAGAAAAAAATCATCAGCCTGACGGCAAGCTTCAGCGAAGTCGCCGGGCCCGCCGTCATCAACGCCGAAGTGCAGGACATCATCGCCGACAGCAAATCCGCGCGCGACCGCGTGCAGGTGCTGGATCACGGCAGCGCGCCCGCC
>JADYYV010000111.1 GCA_020853455.1 Alphaproteobacteria bacterium
ACCTGCTGAAGGATTACGGTTTCACCGGCAACCCGAAACAGGACGCGGATTTGCTGCAGGCGGCGCGCAAAAACGCGGTCGAGCATAACGGGCGCTTCATGAACGTGCCTTTCGGCAACGGGTCCTTGCGCGATTTCGCGGCGGATGTGGCGGCACTGGTGATTGCTCATTACGAGCGTGACCGCGCGGTGCAGCCCGAAGTGTCGAAGCTGGCCGAAGTTTTGCTGACCGGTGAATCGGATGCGAAACTGAACGCGGCGAAATACAAGACGCTTGCCGATGTGACGCGCGATTTGCAGGCGACGGTCGTAAAGCCGCTGCCCGCCCCGAAAGGCCCCGCGCCCAAAAACGCGGCGTAAGATTTTCACTGTGTAGCCTTCAACCCGTCACGGCATCCTTGCGCCGTGACGGGGTTTCTTTTTTCCACGAATGGACACGAATAAACGCGAATGCGCGGAGCGCTTAGCTCAAGGGGTCTGATGCCTGCGGTGCTTCAATTTTGTGTTCATTCGTGTTCATTCGTGGGCGGAAATCCCTGATATATCAACATGCGCAATAGAATTACATTGACAGAATCAATGGGAATCGGCATATTAACTGTCATGACAAACCGCGTGAACATCTCCGCTCTGCATCATCATCACTGGCACTAGCCAGTCATTGTCATTTCGCGGGTTTTTTAAACCTGCCCAGCCTCCAGATAACCGAACAGCCACCGCCCCGATGCAGAATGGGCCTATAAAGGATTTTCACAGATGACCGACGTACAGAAAAACAAGACCGCAAAAATCTCGACGCTCGCCGAAGCGCTCGCGCTTTATACCCCGCCGCCCGCCGAATTCGCGAACAAGATCGGCGTGGAAGTTGAAATGCCGCTGATGAAGCCGGGCGCGCTGAAACCTGCGCTGCCCAAGGCGGAAGAAATGCAGGCGCTGCAGGACCTGCTCAAGAAAAAAGGTTTCGATGCGCAGCTGGAACCGTCGGGTGTGGTCGAATATGCGGGCGCGCCGTTTGACCTGAAGGACAAATTGAAACTGATCAGCCAGATGAAAACCGATATCGCGGTTTTCGACGCGGCGATCACCGATGCGGGCTTTACCCGTTCGCCCTTTTCCATCGTGCCGACGACGACCAAGGAAGAAGCGCTTGGCAACATGGTCAGCCGCGAACGCCTTCAGGCAAGTTTGAAAGCGATGCAGGAAATTTTCGACGAAAATACGCTGCGCCTGCCCATGCTGACCTCCAGCGTGCAGACCAGCTTCAGCCCCGAAAATAACGACCAGATGTTCCGCATGATGTACCGCGCCTATGCGCTGTCGCCGCTTCTGATGGCGGCCACCAATTCGTCGAGCGGTTTCGTGGTGAACGAGGATGCGCGCCTCGATTACATCCCGCGCGCGAAATATTACCTCGGTTATGGCGATGCGGGCGGCGTGTCACCGGCGTTTTTGAATGCGTCGAATGGCGAGGAACTGATCCGCAACCAGGTGGCGGCAGTTTTTAAAGCGCCGATGCACTTCGCCTATGCCGAAGACGGCAGCGTGATCCCCTCCACCAAATCCGATTTGCTGACGTTTGAAAAGCTGATCGAACGCGGGCTGAATACGCAATCGAATTACGAGCTTGCCGAAACCTTCCTCTATAACGACGTGAAAATCGCCAACCTGCGCGATGCAACGGGCGCAGTCGTCGGCAAGCGCATGGACGTGCGCGGCGCGGATAGCGGCGTGGACCAGCCGTTGATGTCGATCCTGCTAACGGCGGCGTTGATCCCCGATGGCAAAGCCGCCGACCAGTTCGATGCGCTGCTGAAGGACTACGGCTTCACCGGCAACCCGAAAAACGATGCCGCGCTGTTCGTCAATTCGCGTGCCGCTGTCGTCGATAACGGAAACAAGTTCATGGATGTCGCCTTCGGCACCGGACGCCTGATGGATTTCGCGGCCGATGTGGCGGGCATTATCGTGAACGCCTATGACGGGCAGGTGCCGGCAAAGGACATGGAACGCCTGGTCGATGTGCTGATGACGGGCAATACGGATGCGAAATTATTCGCGGAAAAATTCCCGAAACTGGCCGATGTGACGGCGTATCTGCAGGCGGCGAACGAAAATACGCAGAAACCCGCTGTCCAACAAAAGCCAAAGCCGCGCGTGATGTAACAAGCAGGGCCACCCCGCCGAAGGGCGGGGTCCGGCTCGGCGGGTTACCGCCGTTTTATAAATGCGCTTCGCGGGCCAGACCCCGCCCTTCGGCGGGGTGGTGCAGTAGGCAGTTACTTCCTGATGCTCGCAAAGAACTGGTTGCGCAGCTGGGCGTCGGTCTTGTATGCGCCCAGAAACCGCGTTGTGACCGTTTCGGAATGGCCCTGATGCGCGCCGCGGACTTTCATGCAGAAATGTTCGGCCTCGATAAACACCGCAACACCCTTGGGCTTGGCGTATTTTTCGATGGCAAGCGCGATTTCCGATGTCAGGCGTTCCTGCACCTGCATGCGGTGCGCGAACACATCGACCACCCGCGCGATTTTCGACAGGCCGAGGATGCGGCCATTCGGGATATAGGCGACATGCGCGCGGCCGATGAACGGAGCCATATGGTGTTCGCAGCGCGATTCAACCTCGATATCGCGGATCAACACAGGTTCGTTATACCCCTCCATGTCTTCCGTGAAGGACTTGCTGAGCACATCGGCGGCGGACAAGGCGTAGCCGGAAAAATATTCCTCGAACGCTTTCACGACGCGGCGCGGGGTTTCTTTCAATCCTTCGCGCGCGGGGTCTTCGCCGATCCATTTGATGAGGGTGGTGATCGCGGCTTCCGCTTCTTCGCGGCTGGGGCGGGTGACGGGGGTGGTTTTCTTTGCCATGGTGATGCTTTCTTTATGCTTTCCAAATTATGAGTGCGGCGGCGGAGCGATAGGGCGCCCATTTTTCGCCGACTTCGCGGGTGCGTTCCGCATCGGGGCGGTTCTTGTATCCGTTGAAGCGCTGCAGCCCGTTCTGCAAGCCGATATCGTCGGCGGGCCAGACATCGGGTTTACCAAGACAGAACATCAGGTAAATTTCCGCGCTCCAGATGCCGATGCCTTTCAGTTCCGTCAGCGCGTCCAGCGCTTCGTCGGTGTCCATGTCGCGCAATGCTTCGGGGTCGAATTCACCGCTGATCATGCGTTTGGCGATATCGCGGGCATAGCTGACCTTCTGCCGCGAAAATCCGATCTCGCGCAATTTGTCTTCGGTCAGCTGCAGGAAATTTTCAGGCGTGAATTCATCCATGAGCGGCTTGAGGCGCGCAACGATATGTGCGGCGGCGGCGACCGATACCTGCTGGCCGATGATGATGTTCACCAGCCCCTCGAATCCGTCCTGCTGTTTTTTCCACGGCAGTTTGCCGATTTTCTGCATCGCGGTCTTGAATTCGGGGTGTTTTTTGACCAAAGCCTTCATTGCTTCGGCGATTTCCGGTAAATCGTGGAGGTTCTGGTCGCCCACATGCCAGAAATTGGGCGGTTTTTTGTCGGGTGTCTTGGCCATATCCTACCTTATCATTTGATTTCCGCCGCGTACGGGTATAATAGTACCAAAGCCCGCTTGCGGTTTAATGTAATAAGAAACTATACCCAATCAAGGAGCCCACGCCATGACTTCTTCTATGGACGACCGCGAAAAAGTTGTCGAAAACAAGTTCACGATGGACGAAGAACTGCGCTTCAAGGTGCAGATGCGCGCGACCAAGCTGTTCGGCATCTGGGCGGC
>JADYYV010000112.1 GCA_020853455.1 Alphaproteobacteria bacterium
CATATATGATGGTCATATTTTTACAGAAAACCCTTAAATAATGGTTATGCGCTTGAAATAGCTTCATATTTTCAGCCCACCTTTTACTCTTTCGCGGATAGGACTATCTTATCGGGTATCAATTTGAAGGAGAGAACAAATGCCCGGCGCAGCAGTACAGATCATCGATGTGGTGGCCCAGTTGAATCTGAAGGACAGCAAACTGTTCAAGCAGCTTGGCTATATCGACGGCGCGTGGGTTGGCGCGGAAGGCGGCCGTATGCTGGAGGTGAACAACCCCGCAACCGGCGACATCATCGGCACGATCCCCAATATGGGCGCGGCCGAGACGAAAAAAGCCATCGAAGCGGCATCAAAAGCTCTCGACGGCTGGAAGACGATGCTGGCGTCCGACCGCGCGAAGGTCCTGAAAAAATGGGCCGACCTGCAGCTGGAAAATATCGACGACCTTGCCAAAATTCTGACGACCGAACAGGGCAAGCCGCTGGCGCAGGCAAAGGCGGAAATCCAGAGCGGCATCGATTACGTGGTGTGGATGGCCGAAGAAGGCCGCCGCGTTTACGGCGACGTGATCCCGACGCATAACAAAACCCACCGCCTTGTGACGCTGAAACAGCCGGTCGGCGTCTGCGCGATGATTACGCCCTGGAACTTCCCGTCATCCATGATCACGCGCAAGACGGGCCCCGCGCTTGCGGCCGGCTGCACGGTCGTCATGAAGCCGTCCGAATTCACGCCGTTCTCCGCCCTTGCGCTGGCCGAACTGGCGGAGCGCGCAGGGATTCCCAAAGGCGTGCTGAACATCGTGATCGGCGAGGCGCAGCCGATCGGCAAGGAAATGACCGACAGCCCGATCGTCAAGAAACTCAGCTTCACCGGCTCGACCGCGGTCGGAAAAATCCTGCTGACGCAATGCGCGGGCAGCGTGAAAAAAGTATCGATGGAACTGGGCGGCAACGCGCCGTTCATCGTGTTCGACGATGCCGATGTGGATGCGGCGGTGGCGGGCGCGATTGCGTCGAAATTCCGCAACGCGGGGCAAACCTGCGTCTGCGCGAACCGCATTTTCGTGCAGGAAGGCATTTACGATGTCTTCGCGCAGAAATTCACCGAAGCCGTCGCCAAAATGAAAGTCGGCAACGGGCTGGAGGAGGGGGTGGAGATCGGCCCGATGATCAACGTCAAGGGCATGGAAAAGGTGGAGCATCACCTGTCGGATGCCGCGCAAAAAGGCGGCAAGGTCACGACCGGCGGCAAGCGTCATAAACTGGGCGAGTCATTCTTTGAACCCACCGTTGTGACGGGCGCGACGCCTGACATGAAATTCTTCCGCGAAGAAACCTTCGGCCCGCTGGCGCCGCTGTTTAAATTCAAGTCGGATGATGACGTCATCAAGATGGCGAACGATACCGAATACGGGTTGGCCGCCTATTTCTATTCGAACAACATGGCGCGCATCTGGCGCGTGGGCGAGGCACTGGAATACGGCATGGTCGGCGTGAACAGCGTCGCCATCGTCGCGGCGCAAGCCCCCTTCGGCGGCTGGAAACAATCCGGCATCGGTACGGAAGGCTCGAAATACGGCATCGAGGATTATCTGGAGATCAAGCTGCTGAGTTTGGGCGGGCTTTAAGTGAATCCCTTCTCCTTTGGGAGAAGGAGGGGCCCATGCTCTTGGGCATGGGAAGATGAGGGTACTCCGTTGGCTTCAGGCACTTCCATTAACCCAAGTACCCTCACCTCTGTCGCTGCGCGACATCTCCTCTCCCACAGGGAGAGGAGAAATATAAAAAGGGCCCGGTGGTCAAGACCGGGCCCTTTTCTGAAACACTTTAACGTCTCGGGTGCTTATGTGTGTAAGTGAAGATCACTAAAGTGCAAGAGAACCGAATTTCTGTGTGACTGCTCTCGTTATGGATAAGTTATATCTTCAGTATAGCGCAGGTCAATTAACAATTTTTTCATAAATAAGAAGCGTTCTCACTCGCAATTCAATCTCGCGGAAAAACAGATATTTGGCGTAACCGGTGAACAGGAATTATTTAAGAAATTCCTAACCATATGTCCGTAAAATGGGGGCGGGGATAATGGGGAACACCATGGAGTCGCCAGACGACACCGATGATGATTCCGGCGCCTTGGGTGCGGAGAAACGCAGCCAGCCGAAATCACAGGTCGGATATTTTTCGATACTGTCTTCCACCAGCGCCGACGGGCGCGTGATGGTGGGGCAGGATATTGAAATTTTTCCCGATAAATCCCGCCCCGATCTTGCCTCTGTCGCAACGCAGGCCTTTGAAGCGAAGGACCGCCGTTCGGGCGGGGAGCAGTTCGCGCTGCTCTGCCGCAACAGCCGCGTGCCGCGCGTCACCAATATCGGCTCGTACAAGGCGATCCGCAGCCCGCATCTTTTGAAACTGGTCGAGGCGGGCATCATCGACTGGAAACCCGAAGGCCGCCAGAAGCTGGCGCTGGTGTTTGAATCGCCGGGCGGCCGCAAGATGCAGGAAACGCCCGACGCCAAGCCGCTGCGCCTGCACGAGGAGCGCCTGATACCCGCGCTGATTTTGCCGATATTGAACGTGCTGCAGGAATTCCGCCGCGCCGACATGATGCACGGCGCGATCAGCCTCGACAACATGTTCATGACGGGGGCGGCCGGTTCGGAATCCGTCGTGCTGGGCGAATGTCTTTCCACCGCAGCGTTTTTCCGCCTGCACCCGCTCTACGAAACGATCGAGCGCGGCATGGCGCAGGCGTCGGGACGCGGGCAGGGGTCGATGAAGGACGATCTTTACGCGCTGGGTTTCTGCGTCGCGCAGGTATTGCGCGGCGTCAACCTGTCGGCCGGCAAGACGCCGGCGCAGGTCACGCATTTAAAAATGCAAAGCGGCTCGCTCAGCTTCGCCACGGGCGGCGACAGGCTGCCGGGCAATATCGGCGATTTCCTGCGCGGCGTGCTGAACGACGACGAAACGCAGCGATGGGATCTCGACGAGGCGCTGCGCTGGGCCGAAGGGCGGCGCATCAACTCCAAGCCGCAATACGTGCCGGTCAAGGCATCCCGGCCGCTTGTCTTCCGCGACGACAAATTCTGGGACCTGCGGTCGGTCGCGGCGGCGTTTTCGCTGTATCCCGTCGAGGCGATGGCGGTTTTGGAAAAAGACCAGTTTACGCAGTGGATCAAGCGGAATTTCGAGGACAAGGAACTGGAAAGCCGCATCGAAAAAGTGTGGGAGAAGGAAAAAGGCTCCAGCCGCGAGCGCATCGTGTCGAGCATCTGCATGGCGCTCGATCCGCGCGCGCCGGTGCGCTACAAGGGGCTCTCCATTTTCCCGACCGGCCTTGGCGTCGCGCTGGCGGAGGCGATGTCGCGGCAGGACGAGGTGCAGCCCCACGCCGAAATGATCGCCACGCAGATGTTCACCACATGGGTGCAGCAGCGTTTCGACGAACTGCCCGACGCCACGGGCATCATCACGCTGTACGAAAAATGCCGCAGCTTCCTCGTCCAGAAAATGCCGGTCTACGGCATCGAGCGCGTGCTTTACATGCTCGACAAGGAAGTCGTGTGCATGAGCCCGCTTTTGCTGAATTACGTCGTGCTGGGGCCGGGCAGCCTGCTGCTGGCGCTCGAAGACATCGCCAAGAAGCCGAACCGTCCCGAAAGCATCCTCGACCGCCACATGATGGCGTTTATTTCCGTGCGCGAACCGAAAATGATCGACCCGCATCTGGGGCATGTGATTTCACGCGACCGCGGATACCATCTGGTCGGCGTGGCGCGCACGCTGGCCGCGATCCAGCGGCGGTTCAACACCGGCCCCGTGCCGGGCGTGGGGGGCTGGCTGATTTCGATGCTGACGCCCGCGGTCGAGCGGTTCAACGACCGCGACCTGCGCGCGGAAATAAACAAGCGCATGGGCAAGCTGTCGAATGACGGCGACCTTGGCAGCATCCTCGACCTGATCGACAATCCGGCGCTGGTGCAGGACGATATCCAGCGTTTCGCGCTGGCGCGCCGCGAATTCGCCGGGCTGGTGCGCGAAAGGCAGCAGATCGAGCTGCAGCTGAAACGCCGCGGAACCCTGGGCCGCGCGTCGGGGCGGCAGATGGCGATGCTGTTTTCCGCCTCGCTGTCGTCGCTCTGCCTTGTCGGGTATTTCTTCCTGCGTCTGACGACGGGGGGCGGCTGACATGGCGGAAGCGCAGGAACATAAGAAACCCGGCATGCCGTGGCGCGTCAAATTCGCCATCCTGACGATGCTGGTGGTGGCGGGGGTTTTCTTCCCGACCACGGTGCTGATCTGCGGCTGCATGATTCCCACTTTTGTGGCGGCGCTGATCGACAACGCGCAGCCCCGCACCGCGTGGCTGACGGTCGGCTGCATGAATTTCGCCGGCAGCATCCCCGCATGGCTGTCGCTGTGGCAAAACGGCCAGCGGCTGGACCAGTCTTTTGAATTATTAATGCAGGCCAGCACATTGATCCTCGCCTATGGCGCGGCGGGAGTGGGCTGGCTGATCTATTTCAATATACCGCCCTTCGTGGCCGGCATCCTGGTGCTGCGCAACGAGAAGCGCTTGAAAGATATAGAAAAAAGGCAGGCCGCGCTGGCGGCCAAATGGGGCCGCGACGTCGCCGGATACTGACCCGCCGCCCCGCATTTACCTAAAATTTTAAATGATTGAATTTGTTATGCTTTGTGCAAGAAATTAACAAGCATTTAAGCTCGGTGGTTTAAGATAAAGAGTGGGTAATGAATGGCGTGCCACGAAGTTGCGCGCCGTTTGCGATGTCCAAAAGGGCCAAGAATGATCAAAACCTTGAGGCGATGGCTGAGGCGCGAAGACGGGGTGACGGCGGTTGAATTCTCGCTGGTTGCCATGCCGCTCTTTACGATTATTTTCGGCATCATCGAATTGTCGATGTTCTTCGCCAGCGGCACCGTGCTGGAAGGCGCATCCGCGGAAGCCGCGCGCCGCATCCGCACAGGCCAGGTGCAGCAGGCGGACGAACCGGAAGCGGAGTTCAAGTCGCTTTTGTGCAACCAGGCGGGCGCGATGCTTGATTGCGATAAGATCCAGTACGAAGTCATCCATGTCGGCAACAACACCTTTTCGCTGGCCGACACGATGGAACCCCAATTCGACGAGGACGG
>JADYYV010000113.1 GCA_020853455.1 Alphaproteobacteria bacterium
CTGGTCGTCATCCGTTCCTCCGGCCTGTCGGCATGGCAGTTCCTGTTCCCGATGATGGCGGCGGCGATGCTGTTCGGCCTGTGCGTGACTACGATGATGAACCCGATTTCCGCCATCCTGTCCGCGAAATACGAACAGCTGGAGGACACGCACCTAAAGGCCAAGCAAAGCACGGTCGCCATCCTGCGCACCGGCATATGGCTGCGCCAGCCGGTCGAAAAGGGCTATGCCCTGATCCACGCCGCCGGTTTCGACCAGCAGGAATGGAAGCTGTCGGATGTCATCGTGTTCTTTTTCGACAATGACGACAATTTCACCCGCCGGATCGACAGCCCGCTGGCCTTCCTGCGCGACGGGCATTGGGAGCTGCGGGATGCCCTGCTGAACGACCGCAACGGGGTCACCCGCCGCGATACCGAATTATTGAAAACCGAGCTGACCGCCAGCAAGATCGAAGAATCATTCTCCTCGCCCGAGACGATTTCCTTCTGGAGCCTGCCCGAATACATCCGGATTATGGAAGAAACCGGCTTCCCGGCCACACGGTTGCATATCCGCTTCCATTCCCTGATGGCGCAGCCGTTCTTTTTCGTGGCGATGGTGCTGCTGGCTGCGACATTTTCGCTACGCCCGCCAAGATTCGGGGGGGCGGGGGTACTGTTAGCCCTTGGCGTAGCCATTGGATTCTTTGTATTCTTCATGGACTCAATGCTCGGCGCTTTCGGACTGTCGCAAAAGATTCCCGCGTATCTCGCAGCCTGGACACCCGCGATCGTTAGCCTGCTTCTGGGAACAACCGCTTTGTTGCACCTCGAGGACGGTTAATAATTGAGTAATGCTATGTAGTTAAAGTGGTATTCAGCACTATATTGAACGCAAGAACGGAAAATTTGAACATGTCTCGGGCAGCTAACATCTCCACCAAAATTATGACTATCGCACTTTGCGGCTTTCTGGCGGTCAGCGCCACTTCCTGCGCGAAGTCGGTCAATCCCGAAACCGGTTACAAAACCGGCATCAACGACCCGATCGAGCCGTTCAACCGCGGCGTGTTCGCCTTCAACAACATCCTCGACATCGCGCTGATCGAGCCGGTCGCAAAAGTTTATAATTTCATCCTTCCGGGCTTCGTGCGTGACGGCGTGCAGAACTTCATGCGCAACCTGCGCTCGCCCATCATCATCGGCAACCAGCTGCTGCAATTCGACCTCAAGGGTGCCGGCGTTGCGACCGCGCGCATGATCATCAACACCACTGCCGGTATCGGCGGCCTGGTGGATGTCGCATCCGCACAGGGACTTGCCTATGAGCCCGAAGATTTCGGCCAGACGCTGGCCGTGTGGGGTCTCGGCGACGGCTTCTACCTCGTCCTGCCCGTCATCGGCCCGTCGTCGCTGCGCGACACCGGCGGCATGGTGGCCGACGGCCTGGCTGATCCGCTGCGCCTGCTTGCGCACAACACCGACAACATGTGGTGGTACTACACCCGCCTTGGCGTCGAGGGTCTTGATACCCGCGCGCGCCTTGTGAAGGCGGTTGAAGACCTCCGCGCGAACAGCCTCGACTACTACGCGGCTGTCCGTTCCGCCTACTCGCAAAAACGCCAGTCGCTGATCCGCGACGAACGTGCGGGCGACAGCGCGGCGATCCCCGACTACGGCAATTAACAATAAAAAAAGAGGTAAATAGAGAATGCGTTTCCACCTGATACTTGCGGCTTTCGCGTTCATCCTGTTTGCATCGCCCGCAGCCTTCGCGGCCAAGACCGACGATACGCCCGCTGCGCAATTCGTTCAGAAAATGGGCGACAAGGCGCTCACCTCCCTCACCGACCGCCAGATTGCCGACGGTGTGCGCGCAACCCGCGTGCGCAGCCTGCTGCACGAAAATTTCGACGTACCGACCATCGGCCGCTTCGTGATGGGTCCGTCGTGGAAAACCGCGACCGGCGCGCAGAAATCGCAATACATGGACCTGTTCGAGGACATGATCGTCGCGACCTACACCAAGCGCTTCGCCGAATATTCGGGCCAGTCGTTCAAGGTGACGGGATCGACCAAATCAAGCGAAACCGACAGCCTCGTCAAAAGCCAGATCCTTCAAAAAGACGGCCCGCCCGTGATGGTGGACTGGCGCGTGCGCAACAAGGGCGCCGGCTTTAAAGTCGTCGATGTCGTGGTCGAAAACATCAGCATGACCATGACCCAGCGCGACGATTTCGCGGGCGTCATCAACAGCAAGGGCATCGACGGATTGCTCGACGTCCTGCGCCAGCGCGCCGGCAAGGTCGCCAGGAAATAACCGCCTGAACAGCGGATGCAAAAAAGCCCGGAAGACATTCCGGGCTTTTTTTTCTTGGCCGCTTTCGCCGTTTAAGACGCGCGGCGCAGGGGTTTGTATTTGAGGCGGTGGGGCTGGTCCGCGTCTTCGCCGAAGCGTTTCTTGCGGTCCTTTTCGTAGTCTTCATAGTTGCCTTCAAAGAAGGTCACCTGGCTGTCGCCCTCGAAAGCCAGCATATGTGTCGCCAGACGGTCGAGGAACCAGCGGTCGTGCGAGATAACCACCGCGCAGCCCGCGTAGTTTTCGAGCGCGTCTTCAAGCGCGCCCAGCGTTTCGGTATCAAGGTCGTTGGTCGGTTCGTCAAGCAGCAGCAGGTTGGCAGGGTCTTTCAGCATCTTGGCCAGATGGACGCGGTTGCGCTCGCCACCTGACAGGATGCCGACTTTTTTCTGCTGGTCCGGCCCGCGGAAACCGAAGGAGCCGCAATAGGCGCGGGTGTTCACTTCGCGCTTGCCGAGGTAGAAGATATCGTTGCCGCCGGAAATTTCCTGCCAGACGTTATGGTCCGACGCGAGGCTGTCGCGGCTCTGGTTCACATAGCCGAGCTTCACGGCATCCGACACCACCACATCGCCGCTCTCGGGCTTTTCGTCGCCGGTGATCATGCGGAACAGCGTGGTCTTGCCCGCGCCGTTGGGGCCGATGACGCCGACGATGCCGCCGGGCGGCAGCTTGAAGGACAGGTTGTCGATGAGGAGGCGGTCGCCATAGCCTTTCGACACGTTCTTGAATTCCACCACGTTCTGGCCGAGGCGCGGCGGCACGGGGATGATGATCTGCGCGGCGCGCGTCTTCTCGTGCTTCTCGGATTCCGCCAGCAGGTCGTTATAGGCGGTGATGCGCGCTTTGGATTTCGCCATGCGCGCTTTCGGCGACTGGCGCACCCATTCCAGTTCGCGCGCCAGCGTTTTCTGGCGGCTTTCGTCCTCGCGGCCTTCCTGCTCGAGGCGTTTCTTTTTCTTCTCGAGATAGCCGGTGTAGTTGCCTTCATACGGGATGCCCGTGCCGCGGTCGAGCTCCAGAATCCAGCCCGTCACGTTGTCGAGGAAGTAACGGTCGTGCGTGACCATGACGATGGTGCCGGCGTAATCCTTCAGGTGGCGCTGCAGCCAGGCGACGGATTCGGCGTCCAAATGGTTGGTCGGTTCGTCGAGCAACAGCATGTCGGGCTTTGAGAGCAACAAACGGCAGAGCGCGACGCGGCGGCGTTC
>JADYYV010000114.1 GCA_020853455.1 Alphaproteobacteria bacterium
CATGGCGCGGAAACGCGTCTCGCGAAGGGCGGCGAGCCAGACCTCAGCGATATCTATGCGCCCAATTACCAGCGGCGCATCAATAACCTGCTGACCGAAATGGTGCGCAAGGGCACGCCCGAGCAGGTGCAGCAGATGATCGACTTGGGCGCGCAGGTCAACCATATCGACCCGCATTCCAATCCCGGCTTCCCCGCGCTGCATCACGCGGCCTGCTTGTGCGATGTCGAGAAAGTGAAAATCCTGCTGGCGAACGGCGCGGACCCGCTGCAAAAATCCTCGCGCGGCCATGATGTGACCGACACGATGTGGCAGGCGCGGATCGAAAACCTTTACAGCGGCAAATGGCTGGAAATCCACGATCTGCTGCGCGAAGCCGGATATACGCATCTGTTCGACCATCACCCGCTGCAACTGGACGCGCACGACCTGCGGCAGAAAGTCGCCATTAGCGGCAAGGAAGACCCGACGCTGATGCAATACCTTGTCGATAACAAGCAGGCCGACAGGGTGCTGGAGATACTGTCACGCGACGCATCCGCGCCGCTGACCGCGCAGGAACTGACGCAGCGCCAGACCGCGCCCGGCATGATGCGCAGCACGCTGCTGGAATCTTTCGGGCGCGAAGGAAAACTCAGCCGTATTTTCACCGCCGCCGTCTGGCAGGGCAGGGTCGATGAAATGCTGTCGCTGCGCGGCGCGGTCGAGAAAAACCCGATGTTCAGGCCGCAGGTGGATTTCGACGCGGCGTATCACGACGTGATGGCGCAACGCCTGAAAATATTGCGCGCCAAGGCGCCGAAACTGAAATTGTAAAGGGAGATGCGATAACATGGCATCCGCAAAACAGATTGATAAAGCAGTCGCCGACCGCGACATCGCGGCGCTGGGCAAATACATCGACGCGGGCGCGGATGTGAACCGCCGCGACGCGGATGGAAACACCTTGCTGCATCACGCCGCGCGTTTCGGCGCGCTGGAACTGGTGGAAAATCTTGTTGCGAAAGGCGCGAAAACCTTCACGCACAACAACGACGGCGAAAGCCCGTGGGATACCGCCGTGATCTGGGGGCAGGATGCGGTGGCGGCGCGGCTGCAGGATGCCCTGCGCGCGGAAATGAAGGCGGCGGCTGATATTGAAAAAATTTCTTACACCGCGCTGCAGCAGATCCGCGATGCGTCGGCCAAAAACGGCGCAAGCGAATTCCACGCGCTGGCATCCAGGGGCCTGTTCGCGCAAGTGATCGCGCTTGCCGAAAAAGACGGCGGCTTCTGCGCCGCCGACCTGCTGGAAAAAGGCCGCGACGGCACGACCGTCATCCTGAAACTAGCGCAGCAGGGCAGCCTTGGCAGCCTGCTGAAGCCTGCGCTGTGGAGCGCGCGGCCGAATGATTTTCAGAATGTATGGCTGAACGTGCCGAAAAATTACCGCGACGGCCATGATTACGACGGCTTTGTCAGCGGTTTGCGTCAGGCAAAATTGCAGTCTTATGCGAAACCGAAACTGCCGGGCCTGGGGCGCGGTCCGAAACTGTAATACGCAACTTTCTGCCCCGTTCAAGATATTGCCAAGGGTGCTGCCGCTTCCTACGATAGATGCAGATCGGAGTAAGCAGAACATGACGCTCACGAAATCGCAGAAACTACTTTTCAATGCCGTCCGCACCGGCAGCCTCGCGCAGGTCAAGGCGCAGCTCAAGAAAACAGGCAATATCGATTTCGAGGGCGATTACGGCCGCACCCCGCTGGAGGAAGCGATTTTCCACGGCAAGGTCTCGATCGTGAAGGCGCTGGTCGAAAGCGGCGCCGATGTGAACCGCGTCAACGACAACGGGCAGACCCCGCTCGACTACGCGAAATTCCACAAGGAAACCAAAATCGCCACCTACCTGAAATCCGAAGGCGCGGAAAAGGCCGACGATATCGCATCGCGCCAGCGTTACAGCCGCTACGCCGAATACGACGATGACGATAATTACTTCTTCAATTCCTACGGCGATGACGACGATGATTTCACGTCGAACGCCCGCGCGCCAAAACGCAGCGCCGCCAAAAAATCAAAACCGAAAACCGCCACCGCCAAAAAATTCACGACAGCGGCGGAGGGCGGTGTCGAACTGCCCACCGAACCCGTAAAACCCAAATTCACCGAAGAATCGCTGAAGGATATCTTCAACGCGAAAAACTGGGTCGGCAAAACGGACGACATGGAAAAGCTGTGGACCGATGTGCCGGAAAAACTGCAAAAGAAATTCGATTTCGACGCCGCCTTCGCCGAAGCCAAGCGCGAAACCCTGAAACAAAACGCGCCCCACGCACCCACCCTGAAAAAATCCCCACCCGTACCCCCTGCACCGCCGTCACAGCCGCCGCAGGGTTAGGGTAGCCGTATGGCATGAAATTATCGGGCATAATATTTTCACTAGTTCTGCTGGCGACGGCACCGACTACTGCTCAGACGTTGTCAGGAATGGAGGATGTTGTCGCTGCTGTTGATACAATCAACAGCAAGAATACTGGTGAAGAGAACGCGAGGGTTGAGGGCTGTGATAAAGCATACAGGCGCTTAGATTTTCAGACCGCAATGATGCTTTGCCGTCCTTTAGCTGAAAAAGGCAACGCAGTAGCACAGGCACGACTTGGAGACATGTATTCTTCGCTGACGTCAGTTCCATACCCGACAAGGGACTATACTGAAGCTGCCAAATGGTATCGTAAGGCTGCCGAACTGGGATTGGCGTACGCACAAAAAAATCTCGGCTCATTTTATAAGAGCGGAATAGGTGTCGAGAAGAACTACGAAAAAGCGTTTGAGTGGGGACTTCGAGCAGCCAATCAAGGCGTAGCGGCACATTGGTTTATTAGTGATTTGTATAAAGATGGGATTGGGGTTAGACAAAACTATGAGGAGAGTTATTTTTGGCTTTTGATCGCGATCCAGATTGAACCGGGCGTTAACTCGCGTTCTTCATCTGACGTAGTCGGATATTTAACAGCAGAGCAAAGAGCTAGCGTAAAGAAACGTGTCGCTGAATGGAAAGCAGTTGCTCCCGATAATGCGTCCGAGGAAGTCATTGAAAATTGGCGGAAGGTTGTTGCGGATAGAACAAATGAAATTAAAGACCAAGCAAGACGTTTTAGCGCCAAAGCAGAAGAAGGATATCCAGCCTTCCAGATTAAGATGGGCGATTACTACGAAGTTGGAAATGGCGTGCCCCATGATTTATCAGAGGCTGCGAAATGGTATCGCAGGGCAGCAAATCAGGCCGATGTAGTTGGACAGTGGCGATTGGCTGAAATGTATCAAACAGGCTCGGGCGTAGAGCAGAATTGGGAAGAAGCTTACTTTTGGTACTCGCTGGCCATCCGGTTGGATGGACGCTTAAAACATTCGGGAGCGAATAGCGAGATTGAAAAAGTAGCTACTCACCTGAGTTCTGAACAGAAAGCCGGCATTGATAAGCGCGTTGCAGGGTGGACGCATGGCGAACCTGAGTTCGTAATTAAACAGAGACAAGGATCCAAATTAAAGTAAGCATCAAAGCGGGCGGAGCAAATTGATTTCTCAAACAAGTATTGTATCCCACGAATAAACACGAATGGACGCGAATAATATCTAAAGGAAGATTGCGGCGGTAATTATAGCCTGCGGCGTTTTTATTTCGTGTCCATTCGTGTTTATTCGTGGGGAATTTTAATTTTCTCCGACACCTTCATAAGCCGAAGCCGCCAAGCGTATGAGCACCGGTTGCGGGTTACGGGCGTTACGGCAGCGGGGGCGCAGGTGGCAGCGACCCGCCGGGCTGGCCCATGCGGAAGCGTTCCGGCAGTTCGAACATGCCGGGTTTTGCCTTGCGGGCGATCAGCTGGGCGATCACGTTGTCGTAGTCTTCGACGCGCGCGGCGGCCTTGTTGACCGTGCTGCGGAACGCGAAGCGGGATTGTTCCTTGCGGTTCAGCTCGTCTTCGAAAAACGAATGGCTCAGCAGCGCGTAATCCATCGGCGTATGCCCGGCTTCGTCCTTGGCATGGGGGTTCGCGCCGTATTTCAGCAGGTATTGCACGATCTCGGTCGAACCCAGCAGGCAGGCGGCGTGCAGCGGCGTTGCGCCCACGCCATAGGGGATGCTGACCATCATGCTCGACAGCATGCCGCGCGACGTGGTGCGCGCATCCAGATCCGCGCCTTCGTCGATCATGTTGGCGACTTCATGCAGTTTTCCGCCTTCGACGGCCTTGAAAAACAGGTTCGTGCCGTGGCGGTTGATCGTGTTGATCTCGGCGCGGCGCTGCTCGGCCTTGTCGGCGGGTGACTTGCGGTTAAACGGCAATCTTGCGGACATTCTTGCGAAATCTCCCGTAAATACGTGCTGAAAACTTGTTATGCCGCAGTTATCGCCCGACTTGGCCCAACATGCAAGACGCCATGGCGGGGGAGATACCAGATTCATGCGTATTATGGGAATAACAAGGGGGTGTTTTGCTTGACCCGCAGGGCCTGTTTTGGCCATGATGGCGCGGATATTAAGGTTTGTAATATAAGGACAAAAACATGTCGGACGTGATGCAGGAAGTGAACGACGAACTCCGCCAGCAAAGGCTGGAGGCGTTCTGGATCGAGAACCGCAACTGGATCATCGGCGGCGTTATCCTCGCAATCGTCACGACCGCGGGCCTGACATGGTGGCGCGGCTATACCTACCAGCAGGATATGGCGCGCACGACCCAGCTGATGGCGGCGATCAAATCCGAAGACGCAAAATCGCTCACCGATTTCGCGGCGCAGTCCGGCAAGAACCATGCGGCGCTGGCGAAACTGTCGGCGGCGGGCCTGCATGTGAAAAACGGCAACCCCGCGCGCGCGATCGAACTCTACGCCGATGTCGCGGGCAGCATGTCCGCCGATCGCGAACTGCGCGACCTTGCGAAAATCCTCAGCCTCAACCTGCGCCTTGGCACGGACGACCCGAAAAAACTGCACAAGGAACTGGCCGATATGTCGGGCGCGAAAGAACCCTACCGCTACACCGCGCTTGAAATGGACGCGCTGGTCTATGCGGGCGAAGGCAACATGAAGGACGCGGCCGCCAGGCTGGAGGCGATTTCGTCGAGCGCCGACGCGCCCGAAGATTCCCGCCTGCGCGCCACTACGCTGCATGAATTCTACGCGGCGTCGGCCAACGAATCCGTGCCGTTTAAAAAGGACGCTGCAGCGTCGGATAAAAAGGACGCGGCGGCGCAGGACAAAAAAGACGCGCCCGAGAAAGCAGCCAAGCCCTGATGAAACAGCTTCCCCGCATC
>JADYYV010000115.1 GCA_020853455.1 Alphaproteobacteria bacterium
ATTGAATCGACCCGCACGCTGATCAAGAACAAGTTCGGCGACAATTACCTGCCCGAAGCCGCGCGCACGTATAAATCGAAAGTCAAGAACGCGCAGGAAGCGCACGAGGCGATCCGCCCGACCGACCTGTTCCGCACACCGGAAACCGTCGCGCAATATCTCGAAGACGACGAGGCGCGCCTGTATGAACTGATCTGGAAGCGCACCGTCGCCTGCCAGATGGAATCCGCCGTGCTGGACCAAGTGGCCGTGGACATCGCGAATGGCGACGGCAAAGTCGTGCTGCACGCAACCGGATCGATCATCACCTTCGACGGCTTCCTTAAATTGTATCGCGAAGAGATGGAGGACGAGGAGCGCGACGCGGCGGACGAAGAACGCCGCCTGCCGCACCTGAAGGAAGGCGACGCGCTGAAGCTGGAGGAAGTGAAACCCAACCAGCATTTCACGCAGCCCCCGCCCCGCTTCACCGAGGCAAGCCTTGTGAAGCGTCTGGAAGAACTCGGCATCGGCCGCCCCTCCACCTACGCCTCCATCCTGCAGGTGTTGCAGGACCGCGACTACGTGAAGCTCGACAACCGCCGCTTTATCCCCGAAAGCCGCGGGCGTATCGTCACAACCTTCCTGATCAACTTCTTCAAGAAGTACGTGGAATACAACTTTACCGCCAACCTCGAAGAACAGCTCGACAGCATTTCGGCGGGCGATATCGCGTGGAAAAAAGTGTTGCGCGAATTCTGGGATTCGTTCAGCGAAGCGGTCGGCAAAACGACCGACCTTAAAATTTCCGACGTCATCACGGCGCTGGAACAGGATCTTGAACCCATCCTGTTCCCCGACCGCGGCCCCAACGCCCGCGTCTGCCCGCAATGCAAGGAAGGCAACCTGTCGCTGAAGCTCGGCAAGTTCGGCGCTTTCGTCGGCTGCTCGCGCTATCCGGATTGCCGCTACACGCGCCCCGTCTTGTCCGCAGGACAGGGCGACGGCGATTCCGCGCCCGAAGGTTTCGCGCCGAAGCTGATCGGCGACGATCCCGCAACCGGCATGCCGATCACCCTGCGGTTCGGCCCTTACGGCCCCTATATCCAGTTGGGACCAGCAGAGAATGGCGCGACGGTGGCAACACCCGCCCCTGCGCCGGAGCCGGAACCCGAGCCGGTCAAAGAAGTGAAAAAAGGCAAAGGCAAGAAAGCCGCAGCGCCTAAAAAACCGAAAAAGCCGGTGGTCGCAAAACCCAAGCGTTCCCCCGTGCCGAAAAACATGGATGCGCAGTCGATCGATCTTCCGAAGGCGTTGGGGCTGTTGTCCCTGCCGCGCGAAGTGGGGCTGCATCCCGAAACCAAGGAAGTCATCAAGGCCGGCATCGGCCGCTTTGGCCCCTTCCTTGTACATCAGGGCAAGTTCAAGTCGATCCCGGCGGATGATCCCGACGGTGTATTGACGATCGGGCTGAACCGCGCCGTCGATCTTCTGGCCCAGCAGGGCAAGGGTCGCGCAGGCGGCGGTTTCGGCACGCTGAAAGAACTTGGCGCGCATCCCGAAGACGGCAAGCCCGTCAATATCAGCAAGGGCCGCTTTGGCCCCTATATCCGCCACGGCGGCGTCAATGCGACGATCCCGAAAAGCGTGCCCGTCGAAGAAGTGACGCTCGCGCAGGCCATCGAGTGGCTGTCCGCCAAAAAAGGCGGCGGCGGCGCGACAAAAGCCAAAGCTAAACCAAAAGCAAAAACCAAAAAGGCAAAAGAAGCTTGAATAAGAAAAAAGACAATAACGGAACCACCAGAAACAATAACCCGAACCATCCCGGCAAAAGAAATCGGCCGGACACAAAAAGCCGGAAGCCGAAAAGCCCGATGACGGGCGGCGCTTCCGGCACCCTGCCCAGCAAGGAACATCTGCAAAAACTGCTCGCCGAAAGCGACGGCCCGCTCAATAAACGCGAGCTGGCGCGCATCCTGAATTTGAAGGGTCAGGACCGCATGCATCTGCGCCGCATGCTGAAGGACCTGACCGACGAAGGCGGGCTTGAAAAAGACAACCGCCGCGCCTATCGCCCCGCCAACGCCCTGCCCGACCGGCTGATGATCGAAATCACCGGCATCGACTTGGACGGCGAACTGCGCGCGAAACCCGCCGAGTGGACAGCCCCCGCCGCGCCGCCCCCCATCTATGTGATGGACGTGAAGCGCGAAGGCGGCGATTACAAGCCGGGCGACCGCGTGCTGGCGCGCATCCGCCGCACGAACGAAACGGAATACGAAGCGCGCGTCATCAAGACGCTGGAGAAGGAAGACAACGCGCAAGTCGTCGGCACCTTCAAGGCGTACAAGGACGGCGGCCATGTCTACCCGACCGACAAGAAGAACAAGGAAGAATATTTTATTCCGCCCGAATACCGCGGCGATTATAAAGACGGCGACCTGGTGATTGCCGAACCGCTGATCGGCCCGAACCCGTTCGGCAGGTCCAAAAACCCCGCGAAAATCGTGCAGTTCCTTGGCCACAAGGACGATGTGCGGCTGATCAGCCTGATCGCCATCCATTCGCACGGCATCCCCACCGTGTTTACTAAAAAGACACTGGAGGAAGCGGCGAAGCTGAAAGAACCGACGCTGGAAGAAGGCCGCACAGATTTGCGCCACATTCCGCTTGTCACCATCGACGGCAGCGATGCCCGCGATTTCGACGACGCCGTATTTGCCGAACCCGATCCCGACCATCCGGGCGGCTGGCATTTGATCGTCGCGATCGCCGATGTGTCGTATTACGTGCGCCCCGGATCGGCGCTGGATAAAGACGCGTTCGAGCGCGGGAATTCGACCTATTTCGCCGACCGCGTCGTGCCGATGCTGCCGGAAGAATTGTCGAACGACCTGTGTTCGCTGCGCCCGCATGTGAACCGCGCCTGTCTCGCTGTGCATATGCGCATCGACAAGGACGCGCGCCTGACCAGCTGGAAATTCGTGCGCGGATTGATGAAATCAGCCGCGCGCCTGACCTATGAACAGGTGCAGGCCGCCCATGACGGCAATCCGGACGATACGACCGGCCCGTTGATGGACAAGGTGATCAAGCCGCTTTATCAGGCCTACAGCCTGTTGAAACATGCCCGCGAACAACGCGGCGCGCTGGAACTGGATTTGCCGGAGCGCAAGGCGCTGATCGACGCGAAGGGTTTCCTGACCGCCGTCGTGCCGCGCGAACGCGTGGCCGCGCACCAGTTGATCGAGGAATTCATGATCCTTGCCAACGTCGCGGCGGCGGAGGCGCTGGAGAAGAAAAACGCGCCCTGCGTCTACCGCGTCCATGACCGCCCCGCCTATGACCGGCTGGAGGCGACGCGCGAATTCCTGAAGGAAATGGGCTATTCGCTGCCCAAATCCGACCAGTTGCAACCCAAGGCGCTGAACCACATCCTGAAACTGTCGGCGGAAAAAGAAGACAAGCAGCTGGTCCATATGATGCTGCTGCGCACGCAAAGCGCCGCGGTCTACAGCCCCGATAACCTCGGCCATTTCGGCCTTGCGCTGGAACGCTATGCCCACTTCACCTCGCCGATCCGCCGTTACGCGGATTTGCTGGTCCACCGCTCGCTCGTGCGCGCCTATGGCTTCGGCGCGGGCGGCATGACGGATGACGAGGCGGGCGATCTGCATGCGGCGGCGGAACATATTTCGCTCACCGAGCGCCGGTCGATGGTGGCGGAGCGCGACGTGATGGACCGATTCACCGCGCAGTTCCTGTCGAAAAACATCGGCCGCGAATTCAAGGGGCGCGTGAACAGCGTGACCCATTTCGGCATCTTCGTGCAGCTGGATGAAACCGGCGCGGACGGCATCGTGCCGATGAGCCACCTGCCGCGCGATTTTTATGTGCATGACGAAAAACGCCACGCGCTGGTCGGCAAGAACACCGGCCGCAGTTTCCGCCTGACCGATCCCGTGATCGTGCGCCTGATCGAGGCGGATCCCTTGCGCGGATCGACCGTGTTCGAGGTCATCGACGGCGGCGAAACCGGCGGCACCGGCAGCCGTCCCGCACATGGGCGCAACCGCGGGCAAAACTACCGCAATCACGAAAAGCGCCGTGACGGCGGAAGCCGCGGCGGTAAAAAAGGCGGCGGCAAGAAACGCCGTCGCTGATCAGTCCTTAATGGTGGAATCCGTCAGCGCGACGGCCGGCGCCGCCTGCAGCGTTGCCATCATGGCTTCGGGATGCTCGGCCGCCGTGACGCGGTTGCGGCCGGTTTTCTTGGATTTATAAAGCGCTTCGTCCGCGCGTTCGATCACGCGGGAAATGCTTTCGCCCGGCAGGTATTCGGCAACGCCCATCGACAGCGTGATGCGGCCGAGGTTTTCATTGCTGGTCTTGTTGACGACTTCTTTCGTTTCGACCGATCTGCGCAGCATCTCGCCGACCTTCATGCCGGCAGACAGCGGCGTTTCCGGCAGCAGCACCGAAAATTCCTCGCCGCCATAACGCGCGACCAGGTCGCGGCCCTTGACGTTATCGACCAGCGTGCGCGCGACCAGTTTCAAGACCTGGTCGCCGACCTGGTGGCCATAGGTGTCGTTGAATTTCTTGAAAAAGTCGATATCGATCATGATGAGAACCATCGGCGTCGCATTCGCCGTCGATTCCTCGATCATGTCGAGAATATGCTTGTCGAAGGCCTTGCGGTTCGCGACGCCCGTGAGGCCGTCGGTGAGCGCCTCGCGCTTGACGCTGTCGAGGTTTTTCTTGAGCTCGGAAACCTGCTCCGACGACGTCTCCAGCTTGCTTTCCAGCTCATGGTTTTTCTCCACCATGACCTTGGTTTCCTGCAGGATGCCGCTCACGACCGCGCCCAGATCCTCGATGCTGCGCGCTTTCGCGATTTTCTGGCTGACATCGCCCAGGTTTTCGCCGTATTCGACGGTCGCGTCCTGCACCGTGCCCATCATGCTGGCAAGTTCGGTGATGGCCTGCTGCACCTGGTCGCTGACCTTGCGCACGGCGTCGTCGCGAGCGCCCGGGCCCAGGTAGCGCTTGTAAATCTTGTGGCAGGTGTTTTCGTCGAACACGCCCGTATAACTGTCAACGGCGCGCGTAATTTCGGGGTCGCCCTCGTAATAGCGGTACCACAGCTCATACAGCGGCGGGATCGGCTTCAGGTTCAGGCTTTCCAGCTTCTCCAGCGCGGAAATGGCGATGCCCTGCGCGCGCTCCAGGCTGTCTGGCGGCGTCGGCGCTTTGTGCGGCATCTCTTGCTTGCTGTCTTTTTTGGAAGCCAAAGTGGTGGGTTGCCTTTGAGGTGTAGCCGATATTAACTCTCATTCTAAACGTAAAATTACCAAGAAAACCTTTATTTTCTGCGCCATCCGAATTTCAATTCCGGAAAATAAAAACTCAGAGCTTTGCACTCGCGACACCCGGTAACGACAGCTGGTCCGCCAGCGCCCCGCCGACATCTTCGGGCGCCGCCACGACGCGGAACAGGCCGCGATGCCAGCCTTGCGAAAAGCCCTTGCCGATCATGTGGTCGATGGTCGCCAGCAACGGGTCGTAAAAGCCGGAAACATTCACAAAAACGACTGGTTTTGCGTGCAAACCGCAGTATTTCCACGTTAAAACCTCGAAAGCCTCGTCCAAAGTGCCGAAACCACCCGGTAAAATGACAAAACCGTCGGATTTTTCGACCATCATGCGTTTTCTGGTGTGAAAACTGTCCACAATATGCATTTCGGTGACGTCTTTGTTCAGGATTTCCTTTTCCTGCACATGGTCGGGAATAATGCCCACCACCTGCCCGCCGCCGTCAAAGCAGGCCTTGGCGACAAGGCCCATCAGCCCCGCCTTGCCGCCGCCATAAACAAGACGGATGCCGGCATGGGCCAGCAGGCCGCCCCGCTTGGTGGCCGCTTCCTTGAAAACGGGATCGACGTTTTCCGCCGTGCCGCAATACACAGAAACTGATTTGATCATCGTCATGCTGGCACGATAGAAAGAAAGCCTGCCGCCTGTCCACCCCATTCGCTGCGCGTTATGTGAATTAAATAATACTTGTTTCCAAATCATTCCGCAGCACAATACGCCCCTGTCGTCCGCTGACGGGCAATATCTATAAGGAAATAAAATGACCGACCTGCTGCCGCTGATCAAAAAAGTCCTGTTCGTGCCGATCCATCCGGCGGGCTATCCGTTTATCGGGATTTTCGCCGTTGTGTCCTTGCTGCTGGCGATGGTGTGGGCGCCGTTCGGTTTCGTCGGCCTCGTGCTGACGCTGTGGTGCGTTTATTTCTTCCGCAACCCGCTGCGCTATACGCCCGTGCGCGAAGGCCTGATCATTTCCCCCGGCGACGGCATCGTGAGCCTGATCCAGGACGTACCCCTGCCGCCCGAGCTGGACGACGTGAAGGCGCAAAGCGGCCAGGTGACCGGCGACGCGCTGCTGGACGCCGCCACCACGACGCGCGTGAGCGTGTTCCTGAACGTGTTCGACGTGCATGTGAACCGCTCCCCCGCCGATGGCGAAGTGCGCAAGGTTGTCTATCACCCCGGCAAGTTCCTCTCCGCCGACCTCGACAAGGCGAGCATTGAAAACGAACGCTCGACCGTTTTGCTGAAGATGAAAGATTATCCGTCGTCGATCGTGTTTGTGCAGATCGCGGGTTTCGTTGCGCGCCGTATCATCAATAAATCGGTCGCGGGCCAGCAAATGCGCGCGGGCGATATTTACGGGTTGATCCGCTTCGGCAGCCGCGTCGATATCTACCTGCCGCCGGGCGTTGCCCCGCTCGTCAGCGTCGGCCAGCGCATGGTCGGCGGCGAAAGCGTGATCGCCGATGTGCATGCGAAAGAACAGCCCCGCATCGCGGAATGCCGCAACCCCGCCGCATAAAGGCCCAAAACATGGAAAAGCACGCCCGTCCCAAAAAACTGCCGCTGCATAAAATGATCCCGAACATCCTGACGCTGGCCGCGATGGGCTGCGGCATGACGTCGATCAAGTTTGCGATTGCGGAGAAATGGGAAATGGCGGTGCTGGCGATCGTCGTCGCGGCCTTCATGGACGCGTTCGACGGCGCGGCGGCGCGCCTTTTGAAGGCGCAGAGCAGGCTGGGCGCGGAGCTGGACAGTTTTTCCGATTTCGTGAATTTCGGCGTCGCGCCCGCGATCATCGTCTATCTGTGGACGCTCGACAACCTGGCGCGCTGGGGCTGGCCGGTGGCGCTGGTTTTCGCGATGGCGGTCGCGCTGCGGCTTGCGAAATTCAACATCCTGTCGGACGACAAGGACCCCAACGATCCGCTGTCGAAATATTTCATCGGTGTGCCGTCTCCGCTGGGCGCGGGACTTGCGATCTTTCCGATGATCATCGGTTTCCTGGCCGACAAGCGCAACGATTTCGAATCCGCCGCCCTGCATTACCTGCGCGACCCGCAGCTGATCGGGCTGTGGCTGCTGGTGGTCGCCGGCATGATGGTGAGCAATTTCCCGACGCTGTCGAGCAAGCAGATCCGCATTCCTGTGCGCATGAAGATGCCGCTTCTGGCGTTCTGCGGCGTGTTCATCGCCTGCCTGATCAACGAACCGTGGCCGACGCTGACGGCGATGGCGATCGTGTACCTGATTTCGCTGCCGTTCGGCATCGCGCATTACAACCGCAAGGCGCGGTCGCTCGCCAAGGGCGAGAAAGACACCGACCATGAAGATGGCGACGACGACTAACCGCTGACCGTTATAGTTATTATGTAGGCTGACCGGGCTGGCCCGGGCCGTTTTGCGTGGCAGCGGCGGAGACCAGCGGCTTCAGTTTCGCCTTGGTCTGCGTGCTGCCCTGCGCCATCACCTGGTTTTGCAACCCTGTGTCCAGCGTCTTGAACTTGTCCTTGAACTGGTCCATGTCGGAAAGCGTGCCGGAAATGATCGCATCGGTATGCGGCTTTTCTTTTTCCGCCTGAACGCTGGTATGCGCTTCGTAAATCGTGCCGAGGCCGAAACCGCGCAGCAGCGATTTGTCCTGCTTCAGCAGCGTGGGCAGGTGCGCCATCGACATTTTCAACAGGTTCAGTTCTTCGACGAAATCGCGGCTGTTCGCCTCCGATCCGTTTTTCATGCCTTTGCGTTTGCCGGCCCATGCCGCATTCACGACGGCGTATTTCGACTTGATCACGTTGCGGTCCAGTTTATGGCCCATCGCGTCGGTCGTGGACAGCATCTGCTGCAACGTCTGCGTGCCTTTTTTGCGGCGCGGCCCGCCGCCTGCGAACATGGAGCCCGAGGCGCTTTCCTGTTTCGGCGTATCGTCGGAACGCAGGCTGGTCATCGCGCCCATGAAATCGTTGGAGCGCTCTGCGCCTTTCATCATCGTCATGGCGCTTGTGAAGCTGCTCATGCTGTGTTTCACCGCGCCGTCGATCGCGCCGTTGATGGCTGCGTCTTTCTGCTGCAGGTCTTCGGGTTTGGTCTGCTGGTTGCCAACGCCTAAATCCGACATGCTCTTTTTCCTTTGTTAAGCCGTTAAAATCTAACGCCTTTTGATGTTCTTTTAGTGTAGCACTAATATACTGCGGATTGCTTAATTTATGACTAATAACCCGGCTAACCTATTGACTGAACAGGGGTAATTTACTGGTCATAACATCGCCAAAATCACGCCGTGTACCGCGAATCCGTTAAAAAACGATTCTTATATAGAGTGGTTCCAAGGGGCTACAGCTTGGGCGCGGATGACGGTTTTTTCAGCGCGTTCGGGTGCATGCGCAGGAATTGTTCGCCATCCTCATGCCCCTGCCCCAGCGATTTTTCAAGGCGGAGCAGCGAATTGAACTGGCGTTCGCGCGCATAGCGCAGGCGACCCAGTTCCGTCAGCAGTTGCAGCGGAATTTTGCCGAGCGACATCAGCGCCGCAATCGTTGTCTTGGCGGCCGACTGTTTCGGCGCGGATGCAAACTTGCTTTGCGCCGCGGGCACCGCGTCATTCGCCGCGACCTTCATGCTGCGGCGTTTATCCATGTAGCTTTGCGGCATCAGCGATTGCGATGCACCGCCTTGTTTTCCCAATGAAACCGTAGGCTGGCCGGGGAAGAAGGCAGATACGCGCGCGCCCGCGAATTTAGATTTCGCGTTGCGGGATGCGGGCGTCATGAAAGAAGAAACGGCGGCAGGCGTTGTCGCGTTCGCGCGCGGCGCGGGCATGGCATTATTCACATCGTCTTCGATGTCGTGTTCAAGGTCATGCTCCAGCTGGTCGAGGTCGCTGAGCGTGGATTCTTCTTCGATCTTGCCAAGGCGGTTGAGCTGCATATCCGACTCCGGAAAAATGGACAGGAAAACAGTCTATCGCCGCTTTTGGAAATGGGGAAGCAAAGAATGGTTAAGCCGCCCGCGCGGCATCCTGCCGCAGCCGGCGGTAACTGAGCGCCTCGGCGATATGGGTCGCATGTATCTGTTCCGCAAGCGAAAGATCGGCAATCGTGCGGGCCACGCGCAGCACGCGGTGATAGCCGCGCGCCGAAAGTTTCATCTTTTCGGCCGCTTCGGTCAGCAGTTTTTGCGCTGCCGCCTCGAGCGGCGCGATGCGCGTTAATATATCGCCATCGGCATCGGCATTGGTCAGCAGATGCGCGGGTGCGCCCATGCCGCGCAGCCGGTCGGACTGTATTTGGCGCGCGCGGTCAACGCGCAGCGCAACCGTCGCCGAATTTTCGCGCGGCGGCGGCAGCGATAAATCGGACGCCTTCACCGCCGGCACATCGATATGGATGTCGATGCGGTCGAACACGGGTCCCGAAATTTTCGCCTGATAATCGGCGACGCATTTGGGCGCCTTGCCGCAGGCAAAGGCCGGATCGGCGACATGGCCGCAACGGCACGGGTTCATGGCGGCGACCAGCTGGAATTTGGCAGGAAACGTCACATGGTAATTCGCGCGGCTGACCAGCGCGCGGCGGGTTTCGAGCGGCTGGCGCAGCGCCTCCAAAGCCTGACGCTGGAATTCGGGCAATTCGTCGAGGAACAACACGCCGTGATGCGCCAGCGAGATTTCGCCGGGCTTGGCGCGCATGCCGCCGCCGATGATCGCGGGCGTCGATGCGGTATGGTGCGGGTCGCGGAAGGGGCGCGTTTGAATCAAGCGCCCGCCCTCCAGCTGTCCTGCGATCGAATGGATCATCGACACTTCCAGCGCTTCGGCGGGCGAGAGCGGCGGCAGGATGCCGGGCAGCCGCGCCGCCAGCATGGATTTGCCGGAGCCGGGCGGGCCCATCATCAAAAGGTTGTGACCGCCGGCGGCGGCAATCTCCAGCGCGCGCTTGGCGCTTTCCTGTCCCTTCACATCGGCAAGGTCGAGGCGCTGCGCATTGTCATTCGCCATCACCGCCTGCGGGCGCGATAAAACTTGCGTGCCTTTCATGTGATTGAGCAGCGCGACAAGGTTTGCAGGCGCGAGGACTTCGAGGTCGCCCGCCCAGACCGCTTCGCCGCCGCAGGCTTCGGGGCAGATCATGCCGCGTTCATTCGCGGAAGCCGAAATCGCGGCAGGCAGCACGCCCGCAACCGCGCGGATCGAGCCATCGAGCGACAATTCGCCCAGCACCGTGTAATGCGACAATTCTTCGCCGGGGAAAACGCCCATCGCGGCCAGCACGCCCAGCGCGATCGGCAAATCGAAATGGCTGCCTTCCTTCAACACATCGGCGGGAGCAAGGTTGACGGTCACGCGCTTCGACGGAATGGAAAGGCCGATGGCATGGATGGCGGCGCGTACACGCTCGCGGCTTTCGCCGACCGCTTTATCCGGCAACCCGACGATATTGAATTGCGGCAGGCCCGGCGAAATCTGCACCTCGACATCAATGTCGAGGACTTCCACGCCCTGAAAGGCGACTGTGCCGACGCGCTGAACCACAATTCTTACTCGCTTTACGAAAACCTGATTCTTTGTACCTGAAATGTTCCCCTTCGTAAAGACGTGAAGCCTCATTTATTCATATAATATATACAGATGTAACCCCACGCCCCGCGTTGGCGAATAGCTATACTGGAGACCTTGAAGGAGTTTTTCCCATGCCCCGCATCCTGTTTGCCCTGCTGACCGTCCTGTTCCTGCTGCCAAGCCCTGCGCAGGCGGCATCGAAGGGGTATGAAATTTTGTTCGATGCGATAAACGAATGGCTGAACAGCAGCCGCGCGCTGACATCGGAGGACGCATCTGGCCGCATGGTGCTGCTGGATTTCTGGACCTATGGCTGCATCAACTGCATGCAGATCGTGCCCGACCTGAAAAAGCTGGAAAAGGAATTCGGCGACAAGCTGCTGGTGGTGGGCGTGCATTCCGCCAAATTCAGCGGTGAGAAAGGCAGCGAACGCATTTTGTCGGCCGCAAAAAGATTTGGCCTTGAACATCCTGTCATCAACGATTCAAATTTCGAC
>JADYYV010000116.1 GCA_020853455.1 Alphaproteobacteria bacterium
ACGCATGATAAACCGGCTTTTGAACGTGCTGTTTCCAAGCCGCCACCAACCAGCGAGTACCGTCATGAAAATCGCCAAACTGCCCGAAACCGCCCGCAATCAGGCCGCATCCGCCGAAACCATCGAACCCGGCCGCCGCGTACTGATGACCGAGGTCGAGGCGCTGCTGCAGCTGGCGGGCTTCCTGAACGACAGTTTCTATCAGGCGATTGAAATGATGTCGGCCGCCGAAGGCCGCGTGATCGTGACCGGCATGGGCAAGAGCGGCCATGTGGCGCGCAAGATTGCGGCCACCATGTCGTCGACCGGCACGCCCGCCTTCTTCGTCCACCCCGCCGAAACCAGCCACGGCGACATGGGCATGATCGTGCGCGGCGACGTGGTGCTGGCGATGTCGAATTCCGGCGAGGCGAAAGAACTCCTCGACCTCATCGAATATACGCGCCGCTTCGCGATCCCGCTGATCGGCGTGACCAGCCGCCCTGAATCGACGCTGGGCCAGAAATCGGATGTCGTGCTGCTGCTGCCGCCCTGCCCCGAAGCCTGCCCGAACGGCCTTGCCCCCACCACCTCCACCACCATGACGATGGCGCTGGGCGACGCGCTGGCGATCACGCTTTTGGAGCGCAAGGGCTTCAGCGCGAAAGACTTCAAGATTTTCCACCCCGGCGGCAAGCTGGGCCAGCAACTGATGAAGGTATCGGAAATCATGCATACCGGCGACGCGCTGCCGGTCGCACCGGAAACCGCGCTGGTGCGCGATGTGATCCCGACCATCAGCGCCAAGGGTTTTGGTTGCGTGGCATTGGTGAACGCAGACGGCACAATGGCCGGCCTGATCACCGACGGCGACATCCGCCGCCACTTAAGCGCCGACCTGATGGACAAACAGGCGAAAGACATCATGACCAAGTCGCCCAAGGTCACCGGCCCCGACATGCTGGTCGCCGAAGCGATGGCCGTGATGAACGACCTGAAAAACACCTTCCGCAAGATCACGGCGCTGGTCGTGGTCGATGACGCCGGCAAGCCGGTCGGCCTGCTGCACCTCCATGATTGCCTGAGAGCGGGTTTTGCCTAAAAAACCCAAACCCCGCAGCGCAAATTCCACCCGCCTTGCCGCGCGCGGCGGCGGCTATAGCTGGTTCGTGCGCATTTCCAAAGTCACGCTGCCGCTGGCGGCGCTGGGGCTGATCGGCCTTGTCGTCGCGCGCCTGTCGCAGGACCCGCGCCAGATACAGCTGACCGAATTGCCGACCAAGGAAAAAACCGCGCCCGGACAGGTTGAACTGGTCAAGGCGCGCTATGAAGGCATGGATGCGCAGGGCCGCAAATACACCGTCAGCGCCGACAAGGCCGTGCGCAACATGCTGTCGGACGAAGCGGTGACGCTGGAAAAACCGAATGCAGAAATGGCGCTGGATGGCGGCAGCATGATCCGCGTGCAGGCCGAAAAAGGCGACTACGACAACAAGGCGGGAAAACTCTCCCTCTCCGGCGGCGTCATCGTGTCGCATGACAGCGGCTACGAAATGCACCTGCAGGACGTCAAGGTCGATGTGGCGACGCGCCACGCCGCCACGCAGAACCCCGTCAGCGCGCAGGGCCCCGCCGGCGCCTTGCAGGCGCAGAACATGGATGTGTCCGATAGCGGCGATCTGGTCATTTTCGGCGGCCCCGCCTTCCTGACGCTGCAAAACCTGAAACCGAAACTGCAGCCGGTGAAAAAGGGGCGCGGATGAAACAGATTTCCCTGATCGCGGCATTGCTGATGCTATCGACCGCCGCCGCCGCGCAGCTGCCGGCGGGCGACAGCAACGCGCCGGTTGAAATTTCAGCCAAGCATTCGCTGGAATGGAATCGCAAGGCGAAAACTTACACCGCGCGCGAAAACGCGCTGGCAAAACAGGGCGCCTTCCAGATTTCCAGCGACCTGCTGACCGCGCATTACACCGACGACAAAAACGCGGGCGACATCAGCACGCTGAACGCCGACGGCCATGTGATCATCCAGTCGCCGCCCTATGCGGCCTATGGCGACAACGCGGTCTATAACGTCGTCGACAGTTCCGCCCAGCTGACCGGCGGCGACCTGCGCATCGAAACGCCGACGGAGCGCCTGACCGCCAGGCACAAGATCGAATTCTTCGGCCTTGAAAACAAGATGACGGCGATCGGCGACGCAGTCGCCGTGCGCGGCACCGACACCATGCGCGCAAACGTCATGACCGCTTATTTTTACAAAGCGCCGACCGGCAAGCTGGCGCTGCAAAAAATCACCGCCGAGGGCAGCGTATCGATCAAGACGCTGAAGGAAACGCTGACCGGCAGCCGCGGCATTTACGATGTCGTGGCCGGCAAGGCGACGCTGACCGGCAAGATCCGCGTGCTGCAGGGCGATAACTGGCTGGAAGGCACGCGCGCCGTGGTGGACTTGAAAACCGGCGTCAGCCAGCTATTTGCCGAGGGCGGCGACGGGCGCGTAAAGGGCCTGTTTTACCCCAAGAAGAAAACACCATGACAACCAAAGCGCCGAGCGAGAAGAAGACCCCCGACCTGACGCCCGTATCCAGCGCGTCGGGGCTGGTCGTCGAACACCTGATGAAACGCTATAAGCGCCGCCCCGTTCTGCGCGACGTGTCGCTGACCGTCAAGCGCGGCGAAGCGGTTGGCTTGCTGGGCCCGAACGGCGCGGGAAAAACCACCTGTTTCTATATCGTGACCGGCCTGATCGACGCCGACAGCGGCAGCATCAAGCTGGACGGCAAGGATATCACGCGCCTGCCGATGTACCGCCGCGCGCGCATGGGTATCGGTTATCTGCCGCAAGAGTCGTCCATTTTCCGTGGCCTGAACGTCGAGGATAATATCCGCAGCATTTTGCAGGTGGTGGAGGAAGACCATCACCGCCGCGAACATATGCTGGAGGAGCTGCTGGCCGAATTTTCGATCACGCATCTGCGCTTCACGCCGTCGATCGCGCTGTCGGGCGGGGAACGCCGCCGCGTCGAAATCGCCCGCGCGCTTGCCACCCACCCGCAATTCATCCTGCTGGACGAACCGCTGGCCGGCATCGACCCGATTGCCGTCGGTGAAATCCGCGATCTGGTAAAACAGGTCAAGAACCGCAATATCGGCGTGCTGATTACCGACCACAACGTGCGCGACACGCTGGATATCGTCGACCGCGCCTATATCCTGCATGGCGGGCAGGTGTTGATGGAGGGTAAACCCTCCGACATCGTCGCGCACAAGGATGTCCGCCGCGTTTATCTGGGCGAGAAATTCAGCCTTTAAATATTGAGCTGGTCTTGCTAAGCTTTGCTGTCATGTCAAAAACAGCAGGTGCAAACGCCATGACGAAACTCCGCTTTTTTCTGGATTCCGAATTCAACGAACATGTGCAACCCCACATGCTCGACCCCATCAGCATTGCCCTGGTGCCGGAGGATAAACGCGCCCCCGCCTATTACGGCGTCAGCGCGGAATTCAACGCCGCCGCCCTTACCCCGTGGCTGCAGGAAAATGTCGCAAAACACCTGCCGCCCGAAAACGCGCGGCGCAGCAATCCGGCGATTGCACAGGAAATGTCGGACTACCTGAAGACTTTTGCAAACAGGGCAGAGCCCGTCACAGCTGTCGAAATCTGGGCCTATAACGGCGGTACGGATCAGGTGGTGCTGGCGAATTTCTTCGGCGGGTTGATGGGGTTGCGGCAGGTGTTCAGGGATGCGGGATTGCCCGCGCCCGCCTTCCGCGACGCCAAGGAACTGGTGCGGGCGACGGGTGAAAAACTGCCGCCGCCGAAAGATGCCCATGACAGCCTTGCCGATGCCATTTGGACACGCGACCTTTTCCACCATCTGGCGCCGAAACTGACGCCGGAGCAGCGGTTTTTGATCAAATAGCGCAGGCCGCCCCCGCATCTGGTCAATCCCCTGAAAAATGCTATAATTGAAGCAGGGAGAATTCAGGGCGATGGCGATCAATCAAAGGCTTGATATCAAACAGGGTCAGTCCCTGACGATGACGCCGCAATTGCAGCAGGCGATCAAGCTGTTGCAGATGTCCAACCTTGAACTGGCCGAATTCGTCGAGGCCGAGCTGGAAAAAAACCCCCTGCTGGAGCGCGACGACAGCATGTCGGCCGAGCGCCACGAACCGGACGCGCCCGCACCGGACGGCGAGGGCGGCGAGGCTGGCGAGATACCGGCCGCAACCGGCGACGAAACGGGCGACCATAGCGGCGAAAGCGCCGACGCCCCCCAGCGCGAGGAGCGCGAGCTGGACACCGATTTCGACAACGTCTTCACCGGCGGCAGCATGGCCGAACAGGAAGGCGGTTACGACGCCTTCGCCACCAACAGCTTCGGCGATGTGGGCAAGGGCGGCAGCCTGAAATTCGACGACCCCGAATTCGGCTTTGAAAACACGATGGCGAAGGAAGCAACCTTACGCGATTATCTGGAAGAACAGATCGCCGTCGATTTCGACGACAACAAGGATCAGGCGATCGCCCGCCTGATGCTCGATTACCTCGATGAATCCGGATATTTCCGCACCGATGTCGCGGCGCTGGCCGAACGGCTTGGCACGACCAGGGAGCGCGTGGAGGGCATCCTTGCGAAACTGCAGGACATGGACCCCGCGGGATTATTCGCCCGCAACCTGAGCGAATGTCTTGCCCTGCAATTGAAGGAACAGGACCGCCTTGATCCTGCGATGCAGAAACTGGTCGAAAACCTCGACGTGCTGGCATCGCATGACCTGAAAAAGCTGAAGGCGCTGTGCGGCGTCGATGATGCCGACCTGAAAGAAATGATTTCCGAGATCAAGGCGCTGAACCCGAAACCCGCGCTGGAATTCGAGCATTTCGTGTCGCAGACCGTGGTGCCCGACGTGCTGATGAAACCGCTGCCGAAATCCAAGGGCGGCGGCTGGGCGGTAGAGCTGAACAACGATACGCTGCCGCGCGTGCTGGTGAACCGCCGTTATTACACCGAAATCAGCAACAGCGCGAAGCAGAAGAAGGACAAGGAATATCTGTCCGAGCAGCTGAACACCGCCAACTGGCTGATCAAGGCGATGGACCAGCGCGCGGAGACGATTTTGAAAACCGCGTCGCAGATCATTTTGCAGCAGGAAGATTTCTTCAATTACGGCGTCGAATACCTGAAGCCGCTGGTGCTGAAGGATATCGCCGCCGTGATCGGCATGCATGAAAGCACCGTTTCCCGCGTCACCACCAACAAATATATCGGCACGCCGCGCGGCGTGTTCGAACTGAAATACTTTTTCTCCTCCGGTGTGTCGTCGTCCGACGGCGCGGCGGAGTTTTCGTCGGAAGCGGTTAAATCGCGCATCAAGGGGCATATCGACGCGGAACCCGCGACCGCGATTTTGTCGGATGACGATCTGGTCGATCTTTTGAAGAAAGACGGCATCGAAATCGCGCGCCGTACGGTTGCGAAATACCGCGAGGCGATGAAGATTCCGTCATCCGTCCAGCGCCGCCGCCAGAAAAACGCATAATCAAAAGACATAATAAATGACTATACGGCTGGATTCATTGCCGAATCCCGCCTGTCGTTGACGGGGTGTTCAAAAATCTATATTTATTTGAAGCAATTAAGGGGTCTGGCACGTTGAATTTAAGGCTTTTTTCAACTTAACGCGCCTAGAATTAAGACGGTAATAAACAACGGGGATAAACACCATGGAACTGACAGTCAAAGGCAAACACCTTGATGTGGGTGATTCACTGCGCGAACACGTGCGCTCCAACCTGACCACCGCCGCCGCGAAATACTTCCGCGAGCCGATCGAGGCCACCGTTGTTTTCACCAAGGAAAAAAACCACCGCTACAAGGCCGATATTTCCATCCATGTCGGCCACGGCATCGTGCTGGAAGCGCATAACGAAGCGGACGATCCCTACCCCGCATTCGACGGCGCGTCTAAAAACGTCGTCAAACGCCTGTCGAAATTCAAGGACCGCCTGAAAGACCACCACAAGCGCCAGGGCGTGTCGGAAACGACCGCCGCCGCCTACACCACCTTTGCCGGCAGCAATGAAAACGAAGCCGAAGGCGGCAAGGAACCCGCGGTCATCGCCGAAATGGATACGCAAGTCCCGACGCTGGCAGTTGCCGACGCGGTCCTGCGCCTTGAACTGGGCAATGCGCCCGCGCTGTTGTTCAAGAACCCCGGTCATGGCGGCTACAACATGGTTTACCGCCGCAAGGACGGCAATATCGGCTGGGTCGATCCCGATGGTTCGGCACCCAGGAAAAAGCCGGTCAAAGAAGAAAAACCTGCCGCAAAGGCAGCCCCTGCAAAGGCACCCGCCAAGCAGGACAAGAAAAAGGCGAAAGCCGGAAAGAGAAGGTAACTGCCCGATAGGCTATACAAATACGGGCTGACCTCTTGAAAAGGCGGCCACGCATGGGCAGATGATTTGTATGATAACCGCAGACCTTATTATCCCTGACCTGAAGGCGACCAGCAAAAAGCAGGCGTTCCGCACGATTGCGGACGCGCTGGTGCCTGTCATCGGCGGCTCCCCCGAATTCCTGTTCGACGCATTGATGGCGCGCGAGCGCATCGGCTCGACGGGCATCGGGGGCGGCGTCGCCATTCCGCATGTGAAGCTAGGCCATATCGACCGCATTTACGGGGCGCTGGTGCGTCTTGAAACGCCGGTCGATTACGACGCGATCGACGGCGAACCCGTTGACCTGATTTTCATGATGCTGGTGCCGGAAGACAGCAAGACGACGCAGCATTTGAAAGTGCTGGCGCGTATCTCGCGTTTCCTGAAGGACAATGAAACCTGCAGCGGCATCCGCGGCACCTGCCAGCAGGAAAAGATCGCGGAACTGCTCACCGAATGGGCGCGCAATCAGGCGGCGTGATTTCAGTTTTTAATTAATGGACGGAGACGAGATCCAGCTCGTGGTGGCGCGCCGATGACAGCGCGGCATTCGAATCGCCCTGCACGGCCAGCGCCGTGCCGTCCGCCGCATGCAGCACCCAGGCCGGCTTGCCGTTCACCTGGTATTGCTTCACATAGCCGACTTCCTCGAGGCCGAGTTTCTTGAGGTCCGACTGCGTCATCAGGAAAGGGATGTAGTTTTCGGGCAGGAAATTGCTTTTCATTATTTTACCTCGCCTTCTTATGTTACTTCGGCATGTCTTTGTTGTCACGCGAAACATCCGCGGACACATCAATCGTCTGCGATTTTTTCCCGTCTTTTCCGGACTTTATCGCGATTGTTTGAACCGTCGTTTCGGGCAGTATCCGGCGCAGGTCGATATTCAAAAGTCCGTTATCGAGCGCGGCACCCGTAACTTCGATATCTTCGCTGAGGATGAACGAGCGCTGGAACTGGCGCGTGGCGATGCCACGATGCAGGAACACGCGGGACTCGTCGTTTTCTTCCGCAGCCTTGCGGCCGCGAATGACGAGCTGGTTGTTTTCCAGCTGCACCGACAGATCATCCATTTCAAAACCCGCTACCGCAATCGTGATGCGCAGCAGCGTATCGCTGACCTGTTCGATGTTATAGGGCGGATAGCCTTCGGTGGCGGCGCGTTGTGCGCGGTCGAGCGCGCGTTCGAACTGGTCGAAACCGAGCAGGAAGGGGCTGTCAAAAAGTGACAGGCGGCGTGTCATGGTCGTGCTCCTTGTGACAAGCGAGCGTTACGTTACGCGTTACAACCCCCGTGTTACGTGGCGGGTTACGCATAGACGATAATATATGACCGTGTTTGCCGAAAGCAAGTTGCCGCAAAAACCTTGGGAAAACCCTTTTAATATTAGGGCTTTGGCGGTTTGGGCGCGACGCCCGGGGCTGGTTTGCCCGCTTGCAGGTCGGTCAGGAATTCGCGCATCGCCTTGATCGATTCCTTCATGTAGTAACGCTGGTTTTCGCGATACGCGTATTCCAGATGCTGGTCGTCGATCGGATGCTTCTTGTGCCAGTAATCCAGCATGCTGCGCGTCAGCGGTTTATAGGTGAGGTCGAAATCACGCTCCGCCACATCCAGCACTTTCAATACATCTTCAAACGCCGAAGTGCGGCCATCGAGTTTCGCGGCAGGGCTGCGCGCGAAATCATCGGCCACGCCCAGAATTTGTTTCAGGTCTTTGCCTTCGTAGCGCGCGCTGACGCGGCTGAAAATTTCCTTCAGCGATTTTTCTTCCTTCAAATCGCCCGCCGCAAAGCTGATCGCCGCCGGCCAGCGGAAGGTTTCATAGGTCTGCACATGTTCGGGCAGCAGCAACCCTTCCGGCCTGTTCGGCATGGCGGCTTGGTTGGCAATCGCCAGTTCGGTGATTTTTTTGCCGATGGCGGTTTGAATTTCGTTCAGCGCGGCTTCGCGCTCTTGCCTGAATTTTTTGTCCATATCACTTCACCTTTTATTTCTTTGTCGAAAATGCTTTTTCCACCGCTTCGAACGGTAGCAGGATCGCGTTGTGGCGCGCCTTGTAATCCTTCACAGGTTCCAGTATCCGCAGTTTCGCCCAGTCGCCGGAGGGCAATGCGCCCGTGCCGCCCAGCAGCGCTTCCATTTCGACGCCCACCTTGGCGACATCTTCCCGCGTCTTGCCGATGATGGCGTTGCGCATCACGGCGACGACGGTCTTGGTTAGGGCACAGGCCTCGACCTCGAAACCGAAATCCTTGACGCGGTCGCCGTCCAGCTTCAGCTGCACATAGACTTCCGATCCGCAAATGGGGCTGACCGACCGCGCGGCGATATCGAATTCGTCCAGCACATGCGGCAATGCCGCTTGGCCCGAGAGCGCAATCAGTTCGGCGTTATACACGCTGAGCAGGCTGTCGTCCAAAGACGGTTCGGAGGTCACTTACGCCGCACCGCGCGCTTTGTAGGGCTTCGCGCCGACCTGATTATTCTTGGTGAACAAACGGTCGCAATAGCCGCAGACCGTTTCATCATGATCGTCAAACGCCAGATAGACTGTCGGATGGCCGAGCGCGCCAGTGCCGCCGTTGCAGGAAACCTGCGCGACGTCTTTGGGCACCAGCAATATTTCGGGATGTTCGGTTGTCATGTCATTACTCCTTCACTTACACCTTTTTAGCAGGCGGATTCACAAAATACCACGAGCTGCCTTCGGGACGATCCTTCAGCATCAATCCGGTTTCCAGCAGCACAGCGCGCAGGCGATCCGCCTCCGGCCAGTTCTTTTCTCGCCGCGCGGTGTCGCGCAGGGCAAGGTAATCTTCCTGTTCGCGCGTCAGCTCCGGCTTGTCGAGCGTCGCACCGCCCAGCCCCAGCGCGCTGTCGGCGGCATCGAGAATGGCAAGTTTATCCGGCACCGCCAGCGCATCATTGCGCATCGCTTCCCACAGCACAGACAACGCAACGGGCGAATTCAGATCATCCTGCATCGCCGCGTCGATTTTCTGGATGACGGTTTTGGCGGCCGCCCCCGGCTGCGCGGCGACGGGGAATGCGGCGCGCCATTCATCGGCCTTGTGGCAGAGCGTGTTATAGGTTGCACGCGCGCCGTCGAGCGAATCCCAGCTGAAATTCAGCTGGCCACGGTAATGCGCAGTCAAAATCAAATACCGGTAATGCATCGCGCTATAGCCCGCATCCAGCACTTTTTGCAGCGTCAGGAAACCGTCTTTCGATTTCGCCATCTTGTCGTTATCGAGCAGCAGGAACTCGCCGTGCAGCCAGTAATTCACCCATTGATGGCCAAAGCAGCCTTCGGATTGCGCAATCTCGTTCGTGTGATGCACGGGGATATGGTCGATGCCGCCGCAATGGATATCGATCTTGTCGCCCAGATATTTCGCCGCCATAGCCGAGCATTCGATATGCCAGCCGGGAAAACCCTCGCCCCAGGGGCTTTGCCATTTCATGATCTGGTTCGGGTATTTGGAACCGGCCAGCGTAAACCACAGCACGAAATCGGTCGGGTTGCGCTTGTTGTCGTCGGCATCCACGCGGCCTTGCGCTTCCTGCGCTTCGGGCGTACGGGCGAAATCGCGGTAATGCGGGAATTTCGCGGTGTCGAAATAGACGTTATACTGGTTGCCGCCAGCTTTATACGCGAAACCTTTTTGTTCCAGCGTGCCGATCATTTCCTGCATTTCGGCGATATGGTCGGTCGCGCGGCAGACGATATGGGGCTTTAAAATGCCCAGCTTGCGGCAGTCGGCGAAAAACGCTTCTTCGTAAAACTTGGCAATCTCCCACGGCGATTTCTGTTCGCGGGCGGAGGCGATGGCCATTTTATCTTCGCCGTCATCGGCATCGGATTGCAAATGCCCGACATCGGTGATGTTCATGACATGCGTCAGGCCAAGACCGGCGCGCGCGATTGTCCGGCGCAGCAAATCCTCGAACACATAGGTGCGCAGGTTGCCAATATGCGCGAAGTTATAAACCGTCGGCCCGCAGCAATAGAGCTTCACGTTCTTCGCGTCGATCGGCTTGAATTCTTCTTTTTGGCGCGTGAGCGTATTGAACAGGTGCAGCGGCATCATTTACTCACTTGAACTTGACGTACATGCCGCCGGATTCCTTGGTCATCACGGGGATCGCGGTTTCGATATAGCCGTTCATCTTCTCGACCTTGAAATAACGCGCGACGGGCTGGAACAGCGTTTCACCCTCGCCGGGTTTGGCGGGGTTGAAGCGGATAAAGAGGGTTTTGACCGACGTCTTCTTGCAGTATTTCACGGTATGGTCGAGCGTATGCAGCGCGTCCTGCCGTTCCTGATTGCGCAGGTCCAGCTTCACCTCGGCGCCTTCGACGTCGAGGTTTTCGGTGGATGTCATCTGTTCGAAAAAACTCATAAAATCCCTCTTTCCGCTCGGTGGTTAATATAGCAATATCCGACCCTGAAAGTGAGTCCCAAAATGACGCAAATTTTCGATTTAATCCTGAAAAACGGCCATGTTGCGACCCCGTGGGGGATCGTTAAAACCGATATTGCGGCCATGGATGGCAGGATTGCTGATCTGGGCGATTTTTCCGCAAGCCCGGCGCGCGAAATCATCGACTGCAAGGGGCTGCACATCCTGCCGGGCGCAATCGACACGCAGGTGCATTTTCGCGAACCCGGACTGACGCATAAGGAAGACTTATCGACCGGTACGCTATCGGCGATCGCCGGCGGTGTTACCACCATTTTCGAAATGCCCAATACAGATCCATTAACCGTCAGCGCGGGCGCAATGCACGATAAATTGCACCGCGCGCAGGAAAAGGCGTTCTGCGATTACGCCTTCTTCATCGGCGGCTGCGCGGAAAACGCGCATACCCTGTCGCAGCTGGAAAAAATTCCGGGCTGCTGCGGCGTGAAGGTTTTCATGGGGTCATCGACCGGCGCGCTGCTGGCCGCGCAGGACGACGTGATCCTGAAAATCCTGCAAAACGGCACACGCCGCGTCGCGCTGCATGCCGAAGACGAAGAACGCCTGAAATCGCGCAAACATATTGCAGAAACAAGCCACGACGTAAAGGACCACCCCGTCTGGCGCGACGCGGAATGTGCGCTGCAGGCCGTAAAACGCGCGGTAAAGCTTGCCCGCGAAGCAGGCCGGCGTATCCATTTCCTGCATGTGACATCGGGCGATGAAATGGTTTATCTGCGCGACCACAAGGATATCTGCACCATCGAAACCACGCCGCAGCACCTGACATTATCCGCGCCCGAATGTTATGAGCGTTTGGGCACGCGCGCGCAGATGAACCCGCCGATCCGCGACAAAAAACATACCGAGATGCTGTGGGACGCCGTGAACAAGGGCGTCGTCGACGTGCTGGGATCCGACCACGCGCCGCATACGCTGGAAGAAAAAGCCAAGGAATATCCCGCATCGCCGTCCGGCATGACGGGCGTGCAGACGATGGTGCCGGTGATGCTGAACCATGTGAACAACGGCAAGCTGCCGCTGGAACGCGTCGTCGATCTGCTGGCGCACGGGCCGCAGCGCATTTACCAAATCGCCGGCAAGGGGCGCATCGCGCTTGGCTATGACGCGGATTTCACGATCGTCGATATGAAGCGCGAAAAAACCATCACCGATAAATGGATCAAGTCGCGCTGCGGCTGGACGCCATTCGACGGCATGAAGGTCAGGGGATGGGTGCAGGGCACCATCCTGCGCGGCACCGCCGTCATGTGGGACGACGAGATCACAGATTCGGCCAAGAACCGTAAATCGCGCGGCCTGCCTGTCCGTTTTGCCGATTTATTGACAAACGCAACAAACTTGCCCATGGAAGAGGTCTCTGTTAGGCCGATGGATTGCTGTTAATCGGCACAATACCGTTAATAATCAACAAGATATCGTGGTTACTTGATTATTAATTTTCCATAGCATTTATCTTATATCTTACACAATTCCTTAAACCTGTTCGCGTAAAATGGTTTAAATGGAACGCCTTGGGGGGCGTTCTAAAAGTTCAGGGGTTTACGGTTTTGGAACGCAATCCAGCCGATGATGACAACGAGGACACAAGCGGCAAACGCAAAAGCCGCTGGTCGTTCCTGGCACCGGATGCCACAGGCTCGAGCCCTGTGTGGCGGAGCCGTATTTCGTGGCGCATCACGCTCGCCGTTTTCGGCACGATCATGCTGGTACAGGGCGCTGTGCTGGCCTTCAACGTCAAAAGCTATGAAGCCGACAAGCTGAACGATCTGGCGGAGCTGGCGCGCGTCGCCATTACGTCGTCGATCAACGAAAACCCCGGCCAGTCGCCGATCAGCAACGCCGTCGCCAAACGCCTGTTCGCAACCACCGCTGTGCAGGGCCTTGCGGTCTATGACGCGGATTTCACGCCGCTGACCCGTTACGGCCGCGCACCGGAAATCGTGCCCGACCTGAAGGCGGAAACGCCCGATCAGGCGCGCAGCACCAGCGGCCTTGAATATGACGTCGTATTCACGCCCAAGCGTCTGGCGCGCCCCTACCATATCGCGGTGCGCATCGATTCCAGCACTGTCGACGGCATGGTGACCAAGCAGATCCACCAGACGCTGGTCATTTTGCTGCTGCTGTCGGGGCTTGTGACCAGCATCATGATGCTGGCGCTGGGCGCATGGCTTCTGGAACCCATCATGATCCTGCGCAACAACCTGCTGTCGGCCGCGCGCAACCCCGAAAAACCCGAACTGCAAAAACCCAGCGTGGAGAGCCGCGACGAAATCGGCGTGGCGATCCGCATCGCCAACGACCTGATCCGCCAGAACGCGAACAACCTGAAACGCCTGAGATCACAAGCCGAAGACAAGATCCACAAGCTGGCCTATTACGATAACCTGACGGGCCTGCCCAACCGCACCTACTTCCTTGAAAAGCTCGACGACGCCATCCGTCATAAAGTGGTCGAGGAAGACCGCCGCATCGCCGTTTTCTCGGTCGACCTTGACCATTTCAAGGACATCAACGACACGATGGGCCATGAATTCGGCGACAAGCTGTTGGAGGCGATCGGTAAACGCCTTGTCAAATGCATGCCCGAAGACGCGATGATTTCCCGCGCTTCCGCCGACGAATTCACGATCATGGTGGTGTTGAAACCCGAATATTCGGAAAGCCAGATCCTGATCGACCGCATCTTCCAGGCGATGGGCGAACCCGTCAGCATCCTGCAGGAACGCTTTCAGGTGCGCGTATCGATCGGCGTGTCGCATTGCCCCGACGACACGATGGAGGCGCGCCAGCTTTTGAAAAATTCCGACATCGCGCTGAACCGCGCCAAGGAAGAAGGCCGCGATACCGTTCGTTTCTATTCGCAGGATTTCGACCTTGCCGTGCAGCAGCGCTTCCAGCTGCTGCGCGACCTGCGCTCGGCGCTCGATGAGAACCAGCTGACGCTGCATTACCATCCGCAGTTCGACCTGCGTACCGGCCAGCTGATCGGCGCGGAAGTGCTGCTGCGCTGGTTCCTGCCCGACAATTCAAAGGACGGCGGCTACTACGTGTCGCCCGCCGAATTCATTCCCGTCGCCGAACAATCCGGCCTGATCGTGCCGATCGGCGAATGGGTCTTGCGCACCGCCTGCGCGCAGGCGATTGCGTGGCAGGAAATGGGCATCCCCCCGTTCCGCGTGGCCGTCAACATTTCCGGCGTGCAGTTCCACAAGGCCGACATCGTGGCGCTGACCAGCGACGTTTTGAAAACCACCAAACTGGACCCCAAACTGCTGGAACTGGAAGTCACGGAATCCGTCTTCATGGAAAACATGCAGATGACGATCGACATCCTGAACCAGCTGCACCGCCTGGGCGTGGAGCTTGCGGTTGACGACTTCGGCACGGGTTACAGCTCGCTGTCGTCTCTGCGCCAGTTCCCGATCGACCGCCTGAAAATCGACCAGTCCTTCATCCGTAACGCGCTGGTGAACCCGGACGACCGCATGATCACCAAGACGATCATCAATCTGGGCCACAGCCTGAACCTGAAGGTGATCGCGGAAGGCGTGGAAACCAACGACCACGAAAACTTCCTGAAGGAAGAGGATTGCGACGAGGTGCAGGGCTTCAAATACACCAAGCCCATCCCCGCCGAAAAATTCCGCGATTACGTCGTGAACTATAACCGCGAATGGGTAAAGAAAAACCGCCCCGCGCTGATCGACGAAAAGAAAGCCTGAGCCCTTCCGCAAACCGCCTGTTTCGGCTAGTATCCCTTCATGACAGGCCTCATCTCACATCCCGCATCATCCCTGAAAGGCGTCGCACGCGCGCCCGGGGATAAATCCATTTCCCACCGGTCGCTGATGTTCGGCGCGCTGGCTGAGGGGGAGACGGTCATCACCGGCCTGCTGAACGGCGAAGACGTGATGCATACCGGGCAGGCCTTATCCGCGATGGGCGCGGAAATCCATGCGCCCGCGGAAGCAGGCGGCATCTGGCGCGTGAAGGGCATCGGCGCGGGCGGATTGAAAACCCCGCGCAGCACGGTTTATCTGGGCAATAGCGGTACATCGACGCGGCTGCTGATGGGCGTGGTGGGCGGCTATCCGATCCATGCGACCTTTACCGGCGACGCGTCGCTCAGCCGCCGCCCCATGGGCCGCGTCATCAAGCCGCTAGCGCAGATGGGCGTGCAGTTCGAGGCATCGGCGGGCGATATGCTGCCGCTGAAAATCATCGGCAGCGCAAAGCTTGCCCCGATCGAATACACATTGCCCGTCGCATCGGCGCAGGTGAAATCCGCCATCCTGTTCGCAGGGCTGCATGCCGACGGCGTGACGACCGTGATCGAGCCGGAGCCGACGCGCGACCATACCGAACGCATGCTGAAATTCTTCGGCGCGAAAATTGAATCCGAAATGACGGGTGGCGCGAATGTGATCCGCCTGACGGGTTTCCCAAGCCTGAAGGCGCAGCCGATCACCGTGCCGTCCGACCCGTCATCCGCCGCTTTCCTGACGGTCGCCGCGCTGATTACGAAGGATTCCGATGTGCTGATCCCGGGCGTATCCATCAACCCGCTGCGCGCGGGCATTTACGATACGCTGATCGATATGGGCGGCGACATCACGTTTGAAAACAAGCGCGATATGTCGGGCGAGCCGGTTGCCGATATCCGCGTGAAATCGAGCGCATTGAAGGGCGTTACCGTGCCGAAAAGCCGCGTGCCGTCGATGATCGACGAATTCCCCGTGCTGTCGGTTGCGGCATCCTTTGCCGAGGGCAAAACATATAGGGCCGACCTGAAAGAATTGCGCGTGAAGGAAAGCGACCGCCTGCTGGCGATTGCAAAGGGTCTGACATCCTGCGGCGTGCTGGCCGAAATGGGCGAGGATGATCTGACCGTGCATGGTCAGGTACGCCCCAAGGGCGGCTGCATGGTCGCCGCCAACCTCGACCACCGCATCGCCATGAGCTTCCTGGTCATGGGCATGGCATCCGCCGAACCGATTTCCATCGACGATGCCGAAACCATGAACACCAGCTTCCCGGGTTTCGCCGCGCTGATGAACAGTCTGGGTGCCAAGATCAGCCATCAGGCATAATTGAAGGCGGCCGGTGATCGGGACCAAAACGGTACTCGATGTTTCCTCATGCACCCGATGATCGCCTCTCAAAACGCTGTCTGCCCCCCTCCTCCACGCGACTCGGGCAGGCGTTTTGCACAAAATCTTGGAAATCCAAGCCTTTGCGGCGCATCCTGCAACGGGTAACTATCCGCTTGATATTATTCGGGTTTTAATGTTACAAAGCGTCCTGCCCTTGATACTGTCTTAATATTATGTTAATAATATATGAAGATTTTATTAATGGCTCAACCGCTTTGGGCATCCGGGGGATATCACATGTCTATTCTGAATTTCCGCAAGACCGACTTTATCCCTGAAGAATTCTCGCGGCAGAAGATCGTGATTGCGGTCGATGGTCCTGCCGCATCGGGCAAAGGCACGCTTGCCCAGAAAATGGCAAAACGCCTTGGATATGCCCATCTGGATTCAGGCGCGCTGTACCGCGCCGTTGCGATGACCGCGCTTGAAATCGGCGCCGATCCCTCCAGCTTTCAGGAAGTGCAACCGGCCCTGAACATCGTGCTGCGCAACCTGACCCCCGAATTGCTGTCCTGCCCCGACCTGCGCACGCCCGAAGTATCGGACGCGGCATCCAAAGTATCGGCGATCCCCGAAGTGCGCGCGGCGCTGCTGCAGCACCAGCGCGATTTCGCAGCGAATTTGCCTGCTTATGTGGGCGGTGTCGTGATCGACGGCCGCGATATCGGCACGGTTGTCTGCCCGAATGCGGATATTAAATTCTTTGTGACCGCATCGGTCGAGGAGCGCGCCCGCCGCCGTTTCCTGGAACTGCAATCCGAACACAAGGAAGCGACGTTTGAACAGGTACTGGCCGACCTTTCCGCCCGCGACCTGCGCGATACGACCCGCAAGGTTGCCCCGCTGGTGGCCGCAACCGATGCCTATATCCTCGACACCACCAAGCTGAACCCCGCCGAGACGCTGGACGAGACGATTGCCGTCATCCGTTCCAAATTCTTGTCGGAATCCGGCGATGTGGCAAAACCCGTCCAAAAAGCGGTCTAAACCCCAGCAAAACAGCCATTTTAGGCCTGTTTTTATTTGACTCTATCCACGCCCCGCCCTATCTTGCCCTCAACCGCTTGAACGGGCCCGGGTGCCGCATGGCAGCCCCTCGAGAGGATTCCAAATACACGGCGCGACTGGTTCCTCCGCCCTCCCCCAACAGACATGGTTTTTATACCGTCCGATGGCATCGGGAGGCGATGAACGCATACAGCGCGCCGATCTGAAAGAGAGAAACCAAACAATGGCAAAAGTAGCAGCCAGAGCACTGTCCGATGTGTCCGTGAAGGACATCACCGGTGAAGACTTCAGCTTCGCGTCCCTGCTGGACGAAAGCTTCAAAGGCGTTAAATCGTTCGAAGGTTCCGTCGTCGAAGGCACGGTTGTCAGCATCGACAACGATTTCGTGACCCTGGATGTGGGCCTGAAATCCGAAGGCCGCATCGCGCTTCGCGAATTCGGCATCGGCGGCAACAAGCCCGAAGTCAAAGTCGGCGACAAAGTCGAAGTATTCGTCGAGCGCATGGAGAACAAGGAAGGCGAAGCCGTCCTGTCCCGCGAAAAAGCGAAACGCGAAGAATCGTGGATCGTCCTCGAAAAACAACATAAAGCGAACGAACGCGTCACCGGCACGATCTTCGGCCGCGTCAAAGGCGGCTTCACCGTTGACCTCAACGGCGCCGTTGCGTTCCTGCCCGGCTCGCAGGTTGATATCCGCCCCGTGCGCGACATCAGCCCGCTGTTCGGCACCCCGCAGCCCTTCCTGATCCTGAAGATGGACCGCCAGCGCGGTAACATCGTCGTGTCGCGCCGCGCGGTTCTCGAAGAATCCCGCGCAGAGGCACGCTCGGAACTGGTCTCCAACCTGAAAGAAGGCCAGGAGCTGCAAGGCGTCGTCAAGAACATCACCGATTACGGTGCGTTCATCGACCTCGGCGGCGTGGATGGCCTGCTGCACGTGACCGACATCTCGTGGAAGCGCATCAACCACCCGTCCGAAGTTCTGTCGGTCGGCCAAACCGTCAATGTCAAAATCATCCGCTTCAACGAAGAATCCCAGCGCATCAGCCTCGGCATGAAGCAGCTGGAGGGTGATCCCTGGCAGGGCGTCGAAGGCAAGTTCAAGATCGGCCAGCGTTACACCGGCCGCGTCACGAACATCGCCGATTACGGCGCGTTCGTCGAACTGGGCGAAGGCATCGAAGGCCTTGTCCACGTCTCCGAAATGTCCTGGACCAAGAAAAACATCCATCCCGGCAAAATCGTTTCGACCAGCCAGGAAGTGGAAGTGCAGGTTCTTGACGTTGATCTCGCCAAGCGCCGTATCTCTCTCGGCCTGAAACAGACGCAGGAAAACCCCTGGGGCAAATTCGCCGCGGCTCACAAGGCCGGCGACGTCCTGGAAGGCGAAGTGCGCAACGTCACCGAATTCGGCCTGTTCGTCGGCATCGGCGACCAGATCGACGGCATGGTCCATATGAGCGACCTGTCGTGGAAAGATTCGGCCGAAGAAGCCATCAAAGCCTTCAAAAAAGGCGACATGGTGAAGGTAAAAGTGCTGGAAATCGACCCCGAGAAAGAGCGCGTCTCGCTCGGCATCAAGCAACTGGACGGCGAACAGCCTGCTGAAGAAAACGGCATGGGCGGCGTTTCCAAGAACTCGGTCGTGACCTGCACGGTCAAGGCGATCACCACGGGCGGCATCGAAGTCACCGTGAACGACAACCTGACCGGCTTCATCAAGAAGGGCGACCTTTCCCGTGAACGCTCCGAGCAGCGCCCCGACCGTTTCGCCGTTGGCGAAAAAGTCGATGCGAAAGTGCTGAAGATCGAACGCGGTTCGAAGAAACTCGAACTGTCGATCAAGCAGCGCGAAATCGACGAAGACAAGCAGGCGATGGCCGAATACGGCTCGTCTGACTCGGGCGCTTCGCTCGGCGACATCCTGGGCGCGGCCCTGCAGAAAAAAGGCGCGAAAGCGGCTGAATCGGCAGAAGAAGCTCCCAAGAAAGCCAAAAAAGCCAAGAAGGACGACACCGAAGAGTAATCTTCCGTTTCGCTTTCGACAAAAAACCCCCGCAAGGCAACTTGCGGGGGTTTTTCTTTGTGCCGGAAGATCAGCGTGCGCGGCGACGGAACTGCGCGGTCTGCGGCGCGGCAATCGCGTGCTGCGTCGATACGCTGTAAACGGGTTTCAACGCGCCCTGTGCCAGCGGCGACTGCGCCACTTCGCAGCGTTCGCGCAAATGCGATTTCAGGGCTGCCGATGTCTGGCTGAGCGCCTTGTTGATTTCCTGCAGATAGATGCCGTTCGGCCCGTCCGACATGGCGGCCGCCATATTCGCGTCGTTGACGGGTTCCAGCGCGTGTTTGAACGCGTCGTCCAGCGTCGCGGGCTTGCCGTCGATAAATCCGTAATTGCCTTGCGCGGTGGCGTCTATCAGCGCCTGCATGCGCCTTGCGCTGTCACGCACGCTCATCGACGCGCTGTTGCTCATGCCGCCCGCCTGGCGTTCCAGCAGGTTCACGAAACCATAGATCCCCGTGCCGCCGCTGATGCTGGCCTGCCTTGCCACTTCGGCCTGCGCGTCGGCGTCGAAGGCGAGGGAGATTTTGAGGACCTTCTGCCACAATTCGAAAGTCTGCGGCGTCGCGGTGTCGATAAATCCGCCGAACTGCGTGGCATTGCCCGCCGCCTTGCGCCATGCGTCGGCAACTTTATGCGGCGCAAGCGTGCCGTCCTCCACCGCCGTCGCCAGCACCGCCAGCTCGCGGCTGGCATCGCGATAGATATTGGTGAGCGCGACATTGTCGCTGAGCAGCGCGGCATGATTGAACACGCGGCGCAACAGGTCGAGCGAGGGATGCGGGGGTGATGTTTCGGGTTGCGCCATTTATCCGTTATGCCCTTTTGAATTTCGCGGTCGGCGGCGCTTTGCGGGCATCCAGTCTGACATTCGCGGCCCATACTTCGTCATGCACGTGTTGGATCGCTTTCCACATCGGTTCGCCCTGATCTCTCAACTGCTTGCGCAAGGCCTCGAAGCCCTCGCCCAATTCAGGATGATCGCCGCGTGACAGCCGCCCGACCTTGTCCGCTGGGGCGACCACGCGGAGCTGCGCCTGCTGGAAGGTCGCGGGGCTGCCGTCCTGCATGCCATATGATCCGCCCTGCACGAGCGTCGCAAGCTCGCCCAGCAGTTTGGCGGATTCACGATAGAGCTGTTTTGCTTCAGCAAGCGTGGCGTTATCGGCGGCCTGATTAAAGACGCCCTGAACGCTTTCGATGCGCCACCATTCCGGATTCGCCTGTGCTGGCATGTTATCCCTCTGTTTTTAAAGCTGAACAAGGGTAATTGTATTATGGCAAATTGTCAAGGGTTGATGGAATATCCCTTTCTTATCAAAGGATATTACTTCACAACCTTCAGCTCGGTTTTGGCGAGGAATTTGAACACGCCATCCAGGGAATCTTGGTACTCCTCCCAGCGGCGCTGTTGTTCCGCGCGGGGCAGGTCCGCGATATCGGCACGCGCGAGGAAGGTTTCGCAGATGGTGGCTTCGGGGAACAGTTCTTTGACCTTGAGGCGTGCGCGCATTGTCATTGTTCCTTACGGCGTCGCGATTTTCGGCGGGCGGTTGCCGTGTTCGGGCGGCTGGATCGCTTCGGCGGCCGGCTGCTGGTTTTCGTTCGCGGGCGCGGGCGGCGTGATTTTCGCCTTGAGCGCGAAGACCTGCTGCAGATCGACGCGGTCGAGATCGGCGGGCTTCACTTCCGGCGCGGGGATATGGATGTTGGTGTTCGCGGCGGTCAGCGGCTGCGGCGTTGTCGTCGCGACAGGCGTGGGCAGCGGTTTCTGTTCCGCAACCACGGGCTTGTTCTTGCCGTAGCCGAACAGTTTCAGCGGCGCGGTCACGATGTTTTTGAAAATCTGCTTCGCGCCGCCCGGCGTGATGCGGCGTTCCATTTCGGCTAGCACGACGGCATTCAAAAGATGCGCGCCCGCGATAAGGCCGTGGCCGTTCGTATGGCCGATGCCGGCAAACACGCCAGCCGCGCCAGCGGTAATCAGTTTCGGATGGCCTTCATGTTCGGGGCGGTTCTGGATGGAGTTTTTCACGCCCAGCACGAAAGCGACCGCGACGACCGGCAGGATGAACAGCGCAGCGCCGCCCGCCATCAGGCCCGCCAGCGCGAAGCCCGCGTTCAGGTAAATGTCAGGCCGCTTGAACATCGTGACGACGATTTCCGCCGCGCGCGCGATGCCTTTTTTCGGCAGGGCGACGGGTTTATCTTTTACGTCGGCGATATGTCTTTTCGAGATCGATTCAGCAAGCGTGAAGTTTGCGGCGGCAAACAGGAAGCTGGCGGCGGCAGGCAGCCAGGCGCCGGAAGCAACCGTTGCGCCCGCGACCACAAGAAGCGCCAAAGCGCCGGCGCGCAAGGGGGTGCGGTCGTCGAATACGAATTGCTTGAAGCGCGGATGTTTATCAAGCCAGCTGGGCTGCAGCACGGCTGCGGTTTTGAGCGTGGCGGCGATGCCCGTTGCGGTCAGCATCGCGCCGAGGCCGACGGGGTTTGTGCCGGCGAACATCAACACGTCTGCGGTGGTGTAGGCGATGCCCGGATCCAGCACGACGTGCTTGGTAAGAGCGCCGGGAATTTCCCAGCCTTCGGGTTTGTCGATTTTCTCTTTAGGACCTGCTGCGACCATGCTCTCGAAATACTCCTGCAAGCGGTGCTTCTGCGCCATCAAATTCATACCGCGACTATGGGGCTTTGCCCAACGGTATTTGGGCAATTTTGTTTCCCGTCAACCAGTTAAGTAAAAATTTGCCCTAATATCAGGTATTTGGATACCAGCCGGTTATGCTCATTTGCTGTAAAAATATTTTTCCCGCATCCATAATTCCGGGAATCAAAACCCTGTTTTGTGCGATGCAGCATCAGCCATAGGCCAGCAGCTCCCGCCCATGCGCCCGCAGCCACTGGCGCAGCTGTTTGGATTGCGGCGCAAGTTCGACGCAAAGCCGCCAGAATTTGCGGCTGTGATCCATATGCACGCGGTGCGATACCTCGTGCGCGACCACGTAATCCATCACGTCATAGGGCGCGAGAATCAGCCGCCACGAATACATGATGCGGCCATCCGGCCCGCAACTGCCCCAGCGCGATTTCGGGTCCATCACGCGCACGGCGGCGGGCTTCAACCCGAGGCTGCGCGATTTTTCATGCGTCAGCATCGTGAGAATTTCTTCGGCATGCGATTTCAAAAAATCGCGGATGCGCCGCGCAAGATGCTCGGGCTGCCCGTGGACGATCAATCTGTCGTCTTCCAGCCGCGTCACGCCGCGGCCGCTCGCATGGACGATGGTGTAATCCATGCCGGCGATGGAAACGGCGGTGCCGGGCGCGAAAAGTTTTTTGGGAATCGCGCGGGCGGTTTGTTTTTCGATCCAGCCGCGATTTGATTCGACGAATTGCAGCGCGCGGGCGTGGGAAATGCGCCCCTTCAGCGGCCAGGTGAAAACGACTTCGCCCGTTTTTGATTCCACGCGCAGCCCCATGCGGCGCGCGCGGGCGCTGGGCTTCACGCGGATGCCGCCGATATCGGTGGGAATGACCGCCGTATCAGTTGGCTTTTTTGACCGGAAGAACATTGCGACCTGCCAGCAGACGGTTCAGCGCATCGATATAGGCGCGGACAGACGCCACGATCACATCGCCATCGACGCCGATGCCGGAATAGCTGTGGCCGTGTTCGGACAATTTGATGTTCACTTCGCCCTTGGCATCCGAACCGGAGGTCAGCGCCTTGAGCTCGTAGTTCGACAAAATCGCATCGTCATGGCGCACCAGCACGCGCATCGCCTTGAAGCACGCATCGACCGGGCCTTGGCCGTTTGCTTTGGCCTTTTTCTTTTCGCCGTCGATTTCCAGCTCCAGCTCCGCTTCCTGCGGGCCGTAGGATCCGGATTTCACGCCGAGCGAGACGAAACGAATGCGTTCTTTCGGCAGACCGTCTTTGGACGAGGCAATAACGATCAGGTCGTCATCGCTGACCTTTTTCTTGCGGTCGGCGTAATCCTTGAAACGCTCGAATGCGGCGTTCAGGTCTTCGTCGTCAAAATCAAAACCGAGCGTCACCAGCTTGGTGCGGAAGGCGTTGCGGCCGGAATGCTTGCCCAGCACGAGGTCGGATTTGTCGCGGCCGACCGATTCCGGCGTCATGATTTCGTAGGTGGAGGCGTTTTTCAGCATGCCGTCCTGATGGATGCCGCTTTCGTGTGCAAACGCGTTTGCGCCGACGATCGCCTTGTTCGGCTGCACCGCGAATCCCGTGATCTGCGTCAGCAGTTTCGATGCGGGCATGATTTTTTCCGACAGGATGCCGGTATCGAACGGCAGAATGTCGGGGCGGGTGCGGAAGGTCATCACGATTTCTTCCATCGATGCATTGCCCGCACGCTCGCCAATCCCGTTCACCGTGCATTCGATCTGGCGCGCACCGGCGGCGACACCCGCGATGGAATTCGCAACAGCAAGGCCGAGGTCGTTGTGGCAATGGGTCGAAATAATCGCCTTGTCGATATTCGGCACGCGGTTGCGCAGCATTTTAATCAGCGCACCGTATTCTTCGGGCACCGTATAGCCGACGGTATCGGGAATATTGACGACCAGCGCGCCCGCGTTGATCGCGGTTTCGATGGCGCGGCAGAGGAAATCATGGTCGGAACGCGTTGCGTCTTCGGCCGAGAATTCAACTTCGTCGCAGTTCTGGCGCGCGTAGGAAACCGATTCCTTGATCATCTCCAGCACGCGCTCCGGCTCGACCTGCAATTTGTGTTTCATGTGCAGGGGCGAGGTAGAGATAAAGGTATGGATGCGTTTGCGGTGCGCGGGGCGGATCGCGTTCACGACCGCGTCGATATCCTTGTGCAGCGCGCGGCACAGGCCCGCGACGGTCGCCGATTTCACCTGTTGCGCGACTTTATAGACCGCTTCGTAATCGCCCTTGGAGGCTGCAGGAAATCCCGCCTCGATAATATCCACGCCCATGCCGTCCAGCATTTCGGCCATCTGGAGTTTTTCATTCAGGTCCATCGAATACCCGGGCGACTGTTCGCCGTCGCGCAGGGTGGTGTCGAAAATGAAAACAT